>JAGXAV010000182.1 GCA_018971455.1 Rhodospirillales bacterium | reverse complement strand
CAGGCCCCCGGTGACCGGGCTCGCCTCGGCGAGCCGGACGGTGACGTCCTGCGCCAGGCGCCACACCATCCGTGTCCGCTTGCCGCTCAGCGTCTGCGCCGCTTCGTCATGCATCCAGAAATCATCCGGAAAACTCGACATCGGCACGAGTCCGCTCGCGCCGTTGCCGGCGACTGTGACGAAAACACCGAAACGGGTCACGCCGGAAATGCGCGCCTCGAACATCTCCCCGACCTTGTCGGCCATGAAGGCGGCGAGGTAGCGGTCGATCGCGTCCCGCTCCGCCAGCGCCGCCCGCCTTTCGGTTGCGGTAATGTGCTCGGAGGTCTCCACCAGCCGCGCCGCCTCGTCCGGTCCGAGACCGCCGGCGCCGAGGCGCAGCCCCGCGATCAGGGCGCGATGCACGGCCAGATCCGCATAGCGGCGGATCGGCGAGGTGAAATGCGCGTAGCGCGACAGGGCGAGGCCGAAATGGCCGATATTCTCCACCTCGTAGGCCGCCTGCATCTGGCTGCGCAGCACCACCTCGTTGACCAGAATGGCCTGCTCGCTGCCCGCCACCTGGCGCAGCACGCGATCGAGGTCGCGCGGATGGATCTGGTCGCCGGCGGCCAGGCTGATATCGAGCCCACGCAGGAAGCTGCGCAGATTGGCCAGCTTCTCCTCCGAGGGCGGCGCATGGACGCGATAGACGCAGGGCTGGCGCAGCCGCTCCAGCTCCTCGGCGGCGCAGACATTCGCCAGCACCATGAATTCCTCGATCAGCCGGTGGCTGTCCAGCCGCGGCCGCGGCGCCACCGAGGCGACGCGGCCTGCCTCGTCCAGCACCACGCGCCGCTCCGGCAGGTCGAGGTCGAGCGTGCCGCGCGCCGTGCGGGCGGCAAGCAGGGCGCGATAGGCGGCATAGAGCGCCGCCACGCCCGCGTCGCCCGCCTCGTGCGCCTCCTGCACCTCCTCATAGGTGCGGCGGGCGGCGCTGCGCATCAGCCCGCGCCCGAAGCGATGCGACAGCTTGCGGCCCGCGGCATCGATGCGCATCTCGACGAACAGGCAGCCGCGCTCCTCGGCCGGCCGCAGGCTGCACCACCCGTTGGACAGCGCCTCCGGCAGCATCGGCACCACCCGGTCGGGGAAATAGCAGGAATTGCCGCGCGTCCACGCGGCGCGATCGAGGGCCGAGCCCGGCCGCACGTAATGCGCGACATCGGCGATGGCGACCACCAGGCGGAAGCCGTCGCCCTCCGGCTGGGCGTGCACGGCGTCGTCGAAATCGCGCGCATCCTCGCCGTCGATGGTGATGAGCGGCAGGTCGCGCAGGTCGCTGCGCGTGCCGAGCGGGACCGCCTTTGCCTGCGCGGCCTCGGCCAGTGCCGCCGGGTCGAATTCGGTCGGGATGTCGTGGGTGTGGATGACCACCAGCGAGACCGAGCGCGCATCTCCCAGAGGCCCCAGCCGCTCGACCACGCGCGCGGGCTTCAGCCCGTGCGGAAGGCCGGGAAGGGGGGTCGCCAGCACGATCTCGCCGTGCTCCGCGCCGCCGGTCTCGCCCGGCGGGATGATCCACTCGGCCTTGGCCCGCTTGTCGGTGGGCACCAGGCGATGCCCGCCGGCGCGCTGGTGGAACACGCCGACGATGCGCCCGGGCGTCTCGCCGAGCCGCTTCAAGGTGCGCCCCTCATACTTGCCGCCGCCGATCGGACGCAGGCGCGCCAGCACCCGCTCACCCGGCGCCAGCGCCGGCCGCCCGCGCGGCTCGGGCGCCATCAGCACGAGCGGCGGCGGCCCGTCGCCCTGCCAGCCCACCGGGCGCGCCAGCGCATCGCCGTCGGGATCGGTGCCGCTGATCTGCACCACCATGGCCTCGGGCAGGCGGCCGGGGGCGGTGAAGCGGCGATGCCCGGCCGGCGCCACCTCGCCGCCACCGGCGAGCGATTTCAACAGGCCGCGCAGCGCGGTGCGGTGCTCCGGCCCGAGGCCGAAATGCCGGGTGATCTCGCGCTTGCCGACGCGTCCCGTCGATTCGCGGATGAAACGGCGAAGCTCCTCGCGGCTGGGAAGGCCAGGGGCGGGCCCGCGCGCCACCTCAGCCGGCAGCCTTGCGCGCGGCCGGCTTGCGGGCGGCCGGCTTCTTCGCCGCCGACTTCTTCACACCCACCTTCGCCGCGCCGGCCTTCGTCGCAGCAACCTTCTTCACGCCAGCCTTCTTCACGCCAGCCTTCTTCGCGTCAGCCTTGGGCGCCGCCTTGGCCGCGGCCGCCGGCTTCTTCGCCGCGGCCGCCTTGCCGCGTGCGCCCTTCGGCTTGAGCGGCTTGCCCTTCTCGGCGAGCAGCGCCACCGCCTGCTCCAGGGTGAGATCGTCCATCGTCACGTCACGCGGCAGGTTGGCCACCTTGTTGCCGTGCTGCGCATACGGCCCGAAGCGCCCCTTGCGCACCAGCACAGGCTCGCGATCGGCCGGATGGGCCCCCAGCGTGCGCACGCTGGCCAGCTTGCGCGCCAGCACATCGACCGCCCGGTTGAGCCCGACGGCGAGCACATCGTCGTCGCGGTCCAGCGAGGCGAACACCCCGCCCATCTTCACGAACGGCCCGAAGCGCCCGATGCCGGCCTCGATCGGCTCCTGCAACTCGGGATGGATGCCGACGATGCGCGGCAGCGAGAGCAGCCCGAGCGCCTGCTCGAGCGTGATGCTGTCGCCGTCCATGCCGCGCGGCAGGCTGGTGCGGCGGGGCTTGATCTTGCTGCCGGCCTCCTGCTCGCCCTGCTGCGCATAGACGCCGTATGGCCCGCGCCGCACGGTGATCGCCTCGCCCGTCTCGGGATGCTCGCCCAGCACGCGCATCCCTTCCTTCAGCGTGCTGCCCTCCTCCTCGCCGCCATCGACGACCAGCCGGCGCGTGTACTGGCAGGCGGGATAGTTCGAGCAGCCGATGAAGGCGCCGTGCCGGCCGAGCTTGAGCCCCAGCCGTCCGTTGCCGCAGGCCGCGCAGACCCGCGGATCGCTGCCATCCTCGCGTGGCGGGAAGAAATGCGGCCCGAGATCCTGGTCCAGCGCGTTGATCACGTCGCTGATCTTGAGATCCTTGGTCTGGTCCACGGCGCGGGAGAACTCCTCCCAGAAGGCGCGCATCACCCCCCGCCATTCCGCCCGCCCGCCGGAGATGTCGTCGAGCTGCTCCTCCAGCCCGGCGGTGAAGCCGGGATCGACGTAGCGTTCGAAGAAGCTGGTCAGGAAGGCCGTCACCAGCCGGCCGCGATCCTCCGGAACGAAGCGCTTCTTGTCGAGCTTGACGTAGTTGCGGTCCTGCAGAACCGTCAGGATCGAGGCGTAGGTCGAGGGCCGGCCGATGCCCAGCTCCTCCATCTTCTTGACCAGGCTGGCTTCGGAATAGCGCGGCGGCGGCTGGGTGAAGTGCTGCTCGGCGACAACCTCGCCGCGGCGCAGCGGATCGCGCTCGGCCATCGGCGGCAGCATGCGGCTCTCCGGTTCGTCGGCCGGATCGTCCAGATCTTCGTGGTAGAGCTTGAGGAAGCCGTCGAACGCGAGGATCGAGCCGGTCGCGCGCAGGCGCGGGCCGCGCGGCAGGGCCGGATCGGCCAGCTCCACGCTCACCTGGTCGAGTTCGGCGGACTGCATCTGGCTGGCCACCGCCCGCTTCCAGACCAGGTCGTAGAGCCGGCGCTGGTCCGGGTTCAGGTGGCGCGCCGCCTGCTCCGGCGTCAGCGTGACGTCGGTCGGGCGGATCGCCTCGTGCGCCTCCTGCGCGTTCTTCGCCCGGCTGGTGTATTCGCGCGCCGCGCCCGGCAGGTACGGCGCGCCGTACTCGGCCTTCACGTGATCGCGGATGGCGGCGATGGCCTCGCGCGCCATCTGCACGCCATCCGTGCGCATGTAGGTGATCAGTCCGACCGTATCGCCGCCGATCTCCACGCCCTCATAGAGCTGCTGGGCGAGGCGCATCGTCTGCTGCGCGCCGAAGCCGAGCTTGCGCGAGGCCTCCTGCTGCAGGGTCGAGGTGGTGAAGGGCGCCGGCGGGTTGCGCCGCACCCGCTTGCGCTCGACCGCGGCCACCGAGAAGTTGCCGGCCTCGACCTGCGTCTTGGCGCGCCGGGCCAGGGCCTCGGTATTGAGGTCGAACTGGTCGAGCCGCTTGCCGTCGAGATGGGTCAGCCGGGCGGTGAAGGGCGCGCCGGCCGGCGTGGTGAAGCCCGCCTCCACGGTCCAGTATTCGCGCGCCCGGAAGGCCTCGATCTCGGCCTCGCGCTCGCAGATCAGCCGCAGCGCGACGGACTGCACCCGCCCCGCACTCCGGCTGCCCGGCAGCTTGCGCCACAGCACGGGGGAGAGGGTGAAGCCGACCAGATAATCGAGCGCGCGGCGCGCCATGTAGGCCTCGATCAGCGGCATATCGAGGGGCCGGGGATGGGCGATGGCGTGGCGGATCGCCGTGCGGGTGATCTCGTTGAAGGCGATGCGCTCGACGTTGACGCCCTTCAGCGCGTGGCGCTCGGCCAGCATGGCCTGCACATGCCAGGAAATCGCCTCGCCCTCGCGGTCCGGGTCGGTCGCCAGATAGAGGGTCTTGGCGCCCTTCAGGGCCTTGGCGATGGCGGCGACCTGACGGCTGCCGCGCTCATCGGCCGCCCAGTCCATGGCGAATTCCTGCTCCGGACGCACGCTGCCATCCTTGGGCGGCAGGTCGCGCACATGGCCGAAACTTGCCAGGACGGTGTAGCCGGACCCGAGATATTTGTTTATTGTCTTGGCTTTGGCAGGCGATTCGACGACGACGACGTCAGACATTTTGTTCCCGTCCGCCGTCCTGGAACCGCGGATCCATAAGAAGTACGACCCGATTGCCGGGCAGCGCCTCTACGCGCCCCGCGATCTCAAGGTCAAGCAGTACGCTCATCACAGCCTGTGTCGGTGCGTGACAGAGCCGGATCAGCTGGTCCACCGATGTGGGTGACGCGCCCAGCAGATCAAGCACTTGCGCCCGTGTGCGGTCGAGTTCGCCGGCGCTGAGCATCACCGGCGGCTCGGCCAGCCCGGCCGGGCGCGGCGGGCCTTCGATCTGCCCGGCGAGCGGTTCGAGCACGTCCGCCGCGGTCTCGGTGAGATGCGCGCCGTCGCGCAGCAGGGCGTTGGTGCCGCGGCAGCGCGCATCGAGCGGCGAGCCGGGCACGGCGAACACCTCGCGCCCCGCTTCCAGCGCCAGGCGCGCGGTGATCAGGCTGCCCGACCGAAGCGCCGCCTCGACCACGAGCGTGCCCACCGAGAGCCCGGCGATCACCCGGTTGCGGCGCGGAAAATGCCGCGCCAGCGGGGCGGTGCCGGGTGTCGCCTCCGCCACCACCGCGCCGCCCTC
>JAGXAV010000181.1 GCA_018971455.1 Rhodospirillales bacterium | reverse complement strand
CGACGCTCGCCTATCGGCGGCGGCTCGCGGACCGGCTCGGCCTGCGCGACGTGCGCGACATTCGCGGCGAGGCCGCGCTGCTGGCCGCGCACGATGCCGATTCGCGGCTCCATGCGCGCGACGCCGATGCGTGCTGCGCCATGCGCAAGGTCGCCCCGCTCGCGCGGGCGCTGTCGCCTTTCGCCGCGTGGGTCAGCGGGCGCAAGCGGCACCAATCCGCCAGCCGGGCCGACATCCCGCCGATCGAGATCGAGGAGGAGCGGGTCAAGCTCAACCCGCTCGCGGCCTGGACGGCCGCGATGATCGAGGCGGAGATGCGCCGCCGCAACCTGCCGCGCCATCCGCTCAGCCTGGCCGGCTATCCCTCGATCGGGTGCGCCCCCTGCACGAGGGCCGTCACCGCGGGCGAGGACCCGCGCAGCGGGAGATGGGCCGGCAACAGCAAGACCGAGTGCGGCATCCACCGCCGGCACGACCTGGCGCACGCAGGGCTGCCGCGTTGAGGCGCCACCTTTCTGCGCGCCGGGCCAGACCGTACACTGACCCCGATGGCACCCTCACCCGAAACCCCGACCGCCAGGCTTGCCGAGGGGGCTGCGACGACGCGCTGGCTGCTGGCGGCCCGCGTGGTTCGCAGCATCGGCCAGGGCGCGATGGTGGTGGATTTCGCGCTCTACCTGCATGCCCTGCGCTGGTCGGCCCCGCAGATCAGCCTGGTTCTGAGCGTCGCGCTGCTCGTCGGCGCCGTCCTGACATTGCTGGTCGGGCCGCTGAGCGACCGCATCGGGCGGCGCGGCTTCCTGCTTGGCTACGAGCTGGTGCAGGCGCTGGCCTGTCTCGGAGCGCTGCTCTCGGCCAATGCCTGGGTGGTCGGCATTGCCGGCATCGTCGGCGGCTTCGGGCGTGGCGGCAATGGCGCGGCCGGGCCTTTCGCACCGGTGGAAATGGCGTGGCTGGCGCAGAACGTGCCGACCCATGCGCGCGGGCAGGTCTACAGCATCAACGCCGCCGGCGGGTTCGCCGGGATGGGGGTCGGCGCTGTGCTCGCGGCCTCGCCCGGCTGGTTCGCCGCAGCACTGCCCGGCGCCCTGGCCTACCGGCCGCTTTTCCTCTTGGCCCTGCTCTGCTCGCTGGCCTGTTTTGCCATGCTGCTGCCGGCCCGTGACCAGATGCCGACGGCGCGCGCGGCCGCGCCGCCGATCGCCGAAGAACGGGAAACGCGGCGCCGGGAAAATGCGCGCATGCGCCGCCTGGCACTCGCCAACGCACTGAACGGCATCGGCATCGGGCTCACCGGCCCGCTGATCTCCTACTGGTTCGCGGTGCGCTTCGGCAAAGGCCCGGAGTTGATCGGCCCCTTGATGGCGATCTCCTTCGTCCTGACGGGCATGGCCTCACTGCTGGCGGGCCGGGCGGCGCGCGCGTGCGGCATGGTGCGCGCGGTGGAGGTGATGCGGCTGGCCGGGCTGGTGCTGCGGCTCGCCCTGCCCTTCGCCCCGAGCTTCATGCTGGCCGCGCTGCTCTACACGGCCCGTTCGGTGTTCAACCGCGGCACCACCGGCGCCCGCAGCGCCCTGAGCGTCAGCATCGTGCGCTCAAGCCGCCGCGGTTTCGCCGCCAGCATGGCCAACATCTCAATGCAGATCCCCCGCGCCGTCGGCCCGCTCCTGGCCGGCCTCCTCTTCGCCGACGGCCTCCTCGCGCTGCCCTTCCTGCTCGGCGCCGCCTTCCAGGGCGGCTACATCTGGATCTACGGGCGCAGCTTTCGCGACGTCGATCCTCAGGCGGCGAATTCCTGACGAATCAGGGCCGAGTGGGCGCCGAGCGCCGGCACCGGACCGAGCGCACGCGGCCCGTCCACCGGCAGGACCGGCGGCGCGATGAGCGAGACCGGTCCGGCGGGCGTCTCGACGGATTGGCGGCGCAAGGCGGGATGGTGCGCCAGCCCCGCCACGTCGTTGACGAAGCCATAGGCGGTGTTGGCCGCCCGCAGCCGCGCCGCCGCGGCCTCGGCGGTGAGCGCCTTGAAGACGCCGGCGACATAAGCATCGACCTCCGCGCGATTGGCGATGCGGCTGGCATTGACCTCGAACCCCGGGCGCTGCGGCAGGGCAGGATCGAGCATGAAGCCGGCACAGAACTGCGCCCATTCCCGCTCGTTCTGGATGCTGATGAGGATGAGCTTGCCGTCCGCCGTCTCGAACGCGCCGTAGGGACAGATCGAGGGGTGGGCGAGGCCCATGCGTTGCGGTGCGCGGCCGGTGCCCTCCAGGAACATCAGCGGCACGTTCATCCAGTCGGCCATGCCGTCGAACAGGCTGACCTTGACGCCCGTGCCCTTCCCGCTCACCCCGCGTCCGACCAGCGCCTCCAGCACGCCGGCATGGGCGGCCATGCCGCAGGCGATGTCGCACGCCGACACGCCGATGCGGCCGGGCCCCGCGGGATGGCCGTTGATGGTGGTGATGCCGGTCTCGGCCTGCACCAGAAGGTCGTAGGCCTTCATCTCCGCGTACGGCCCGGTATCCCCGTAGCCGCTGATATCGGCGGTGACCAGGCGCGGATTGGCCGCGCGCATCGCCGCCGTGCCGAGCCCGGCGCGCTCAGCGGCCCTGGGTGCGAGGTTCTGGATGTAGACATCCGCCCGCCCGATGATCCGCCGCAGCAGGGCCGCGTCCTCGGGGTTCTTGATGTCGGCCACCAGGCTCTGTTTGCCGCGATTGAGCCAGACGAAATAGCTCGATTGCCCATGCGCCACCGAATCATAGCCGCGCGCGAAATCGCCCTCCGCCCGCTCGATCTTGATGACGCGCGCGCCGGCATCGGCCAGGCGCGAGCTGCAATAGGGCGCGGCGACCGCCTGCTCCAGCGAGACGACGAGCAGGCCCTCGAGCGGCAATCCCATGTCAGTAGCTCCGCGGCAGGCCGAGCACATGCTCGGCGATGTAGGACAACACGAGATTGGTGCTGATCGGCGCCACCTGGTAGAGCCGCGCCTCGCGGAACTTGCGCTCGACGTCGTACTCCTCGGCGAAGCCGAAGCCGCCATGGGTCTGCACGCAGGCCTCCGCCGCCGCCCACGAGGCCTCGGCTGCGAGCATCTTGGCCATGTTGGCCTCCTCGCCGCAGGCTTCGCCGGCATCGAATTTCCGCAATCCCTCGCGCACCATCAATTCGGCAGCGCGCATCTGCGCATAGGCCCGCGCGATGGGAAACTGCACGCCCTGGTTCTGGCCGATCGGACGGTTGAAGACGCGCCGCTCATTGGCATAGGCGGTGGACCTGGTGGTGAACCATTTGGCGTCGCCGATGCTCTCGGCGGCGATCAGCAGCCGCTCGGCGTTCATGCCGTCGAGGATATAGCGGAAGCCGCGGCCCTCGGCGCCGACCAGGTTCTCCGCCGGCACCTTCATGTTGTCGAAGAACACCTCGCAGCTGTTGTGGTTCATCATGGTGCGGATCGGCCGGATGGTCAGTCCGTTTCCGAGCACCGCGTTCATGTCCACGATGAAGGTGGAGAGCCCCTCGGTCTTGCGCGCCACCTGGTCGCGCGGCGTGGTGCGGGCGAGCAGCAGCATGAGGTCGGAATGCTCGGCCCGGCTGGTCCAGATCTTCTGGCCATTGACCACGTAATGGTCGCCCTCGCGCCGCGCGGTGGTGCGCAGGCTGGTGGTATCGGTGCCGCTGGTCGGCTCGGTGACGCCGAAGGCCTGCAGCCGCGCCGCGCCGCTGGCGATTCTGGGCAGGTAGAGCTGCTTCTGGGCGGCCGAGCCGTGCCGCAGGATGGTGCCCATGATGTACATCTGGGCGTGGCAGGCCGCGCCGTTGCAGCCGCTGGAATGGACCGTCTCCAGAATCGCCGCGGCCGCCGAAAGCGGCAGGCCGGCGCCGCCGAACTCTTCGGGGATCAGCGCGCCGAGGTAGCCCGCCTCGGTCAGCGCGGTGACGAACTCGGTCGGATAGCCGCGCACGGCATCGAGCTTGCGCCAGTACTCGCCGGGAAAGCGGGCGCAGAGCTTTTTCACTTCGTCACGAATTTCGGAATGGTCCATGAGGCAACCTCGGCTGCGGAAACGCGGCCAGTCTGCCCGTCCGGCCGTGCGAGGGAAACTACATTCCCGGCGAGTCCGCTATGCCGGTTTTCTATCGCCGTCCAGGAGGTGCCCCAGCCACACGCCCTCGCGCACCATCGCCCCGACCTCGTCGCGCAGCTCGCGGCCGAAACAGGCGACCGCGTTGGACACCGGACGCCCCAGCGCGGTCGCCACCGACAGCCGGCGCGACAGCGGCGGCTCGACGATCGGCGCCGCACAGAGCTGCCCGACCGCCACCTCCGCGTGCACCGCGGCGAGCGGCAGCACGGTGGAGCCGAGGCGTTTGCGCGTCAGGTCCTTGAGCACCTGGAGGTCATCGGCCTCCACGGCGACGCGCAGGATGATGCCCTGCTGCGCCGCCTCGGCCTCGACCAGGCGCCGCAGCCCGTGCGAGGGGCCGGGCAGGACGAGCCGCTCGCGGGCGATCTCGGGGAACGGGACGGCCTGGTGGGGCGACAGCCCGGTGCCCGCGGGCGTCACGAAATGGAGCATCTCCATCAGCAGGGGCGCCTGGCGGACCCCGGTCACCGGGAGGCCGGCATACACCACGGCGAGGTCCACTTCGCCGCTCTGCAGCCAGTCCAGCAGGTAGCCGCTGAAGGCCTGCACGACCCGCAGCGTCACCTCCGGATAGGCGGACAGGACCCGCTCGATCAGCCTGGTCGAGAGCACGGCACTCACCGTCGGCGGCAGGCCGAACACCACCTTGCCGCGCACCGCCGCGGCTTCCTGGAGCAGGTCCGCCCGCGTCTCGTCGAGCTGGCGCAGAATGCCGCTGGCCCGCGCGCGCAGCCGGTCTCCCGCCGCGGTCAGAGTCATGCCGCGGCCGTGGCGCAGGAAGAGCGGGACGCCGAGCTCCTCCTCCAGCAGGCGGACCTGCCGGCTGAGGGCCGGTTGCGCGATTCGCAGCCGCTCCGACGCCTTGCTGAGGCTTCCCAACTCGGCGACGTGCAGGAAGGTGGTGAGCTGGCGAAGATCCATGTGCTATAAAATTACGGCATATCTGTTTGATGAACAAGCTGATTACATGCGCCCTGCGCGGACGCTAAGGTGCCGGCATCGCTTATGCGCCGCCACAGCTGGAGGGGCCGGATGGTTTCGGACAACGCGGGAGTCTCCTGGCAGGACGGCATTTATGCCGCCCTCAAGGAGCTGGGGGTCCGCCAGATCGGCTATGTCCCCGATGCCGGCCATGCGCGGCTGATCGCGCGGGCGCACGCCGACAACGACGTGGCGGCGGTGGTGCTGACCACCGAGGAAGAGGGCATCGCGCTGGCCGCCGGCGCCTATCTCGGCGGCCAGCGCACG
>JAGXAV010000180.1 GCA_018971455.1 Rhodospirillales bacterium | reverse complement strand
ATCGCGGCTACGCGGTGCTGCGGGTCGGCCCGCCGGATGGCGAGCGGCCGCACATCGGCGGCCTGCCCGAGGGAATCGCGGGCGATCTCGCATGGTCGCCCGACGGCACGCGTCTGGCGTTCACCGCCCAGGGTCCGACGGCGCCGGCGGGCATCTGGCTGTGGCAGGACGGCGTGGCGCGCGCCGTGTTCCGGCCCGACCCGCTGGCCGAGGCGGGCATCGATCCGGCCGCCTTCATCGCGCCCACGCTGGTGGAATGGACGAGCTTCGACGGGGCGCGCATCCCCGGCTGGTTCGCCACCCCGCGCACGGCGCCGCCGCCTGGCGGCTTTCCCGCCGTGGTCTGGGTGCATGGCGGGCCGGCCGCGCAGACGCGGGCCAATTTCCGCGCCGACATCCAGATGCTGCTCGACCGGGGCTTTGCCGTGCTGATGCCCAATATCCGCGGCAGCACCGGCTACGGACGCGCCTACATGGAAGCCGACGAGGTGGAGAAGCGGCCGGACGCCATGGAGGATCTCGCCGCCGGGCGCGCCTGGCTCGCCGCCCGGCCCGGCATCGACGCCGCGCGCATCGGCATCATGGGCCAGTCCTATGGCGGCTGGGTGGTGCTGGCGGCGGTGACGATGCAGCCCGAGCTGTGGAAGGCGGCGGTGGATTACTACGGCATCGCCGATTTCGTGACGTTGCTGGAACGCACCGGCCCGTGGCGGCGCGACCACCGCGCCCGCGAATACGGTTTCCCCGAGACCGAGGCCGGGCTGTTCCGCCGTATCTCGCCGATCCATCAGGTCGATCGGGTCGCCGCCCCCTTGCTGGTGCTGCATGGCGATCGCGACCCGCGCGTGCCGATGCACGAGAGCGACCAGTTCGTCAGCGCCATGGAGCTGCGCCAGAAGCCGGTGCGCTACGAACGCTTCGCCTATGCCGGGCACGGCTTCATCCGCCCCGAGCACCGGGTGCGCGTCTATGCCGCCGTCGCCGAGCATTTCACCCTGCACCTCTAGGAAGCGCCGATGTACCCGCGCCCGCGCAGCCACCGCCCGCTGATCATGGGCCGCAACGGCGCGGTCGGCGCCAACCACCCGGCGGCCACCCAGGCCGGGCTCGACATCCTGCGCGCCGGCGGCAACGCGGCCGATGCCGCGGTGGCAACGGCCCTCGCCCTCGGCGTGGTGGAACCCATGATGTCCGGGCTGGGCGGAGACGGGTTCTACCACCTCGCCATACCGGGCCGGCCGGGTGCGGTGTTCAACGGCACCGGCCCCGCGGCGGGTCGCGCGGGCGTGGAGCGCTTTGCCGCCGGCATTCCCGTCACCGGCCCGCTCAGCATCTCGGTGCCCGGCGCGCTCGCAGGGCTCGCCGCCCTGCATGCCGCCCATGGCCGCCTGCCCTGGGCGCGGCTCGCGGAGCCCGCGATCGGGCTCGCGCGCGAGGGGTTTGCCGCCACCCATGGCTTCGTGCACTTCGCAGCCGACAACGAGGCCCGGCTCCTCGCCGATGCGCGCAGCGCGGCATGCTTCCTCGGCAAGACGCTCGGCGATCTGGTCATCCAGCCCGATCTGGCGCGCAGCCTGGAGGAGATCGCCGCCGAGGGGGCGGAGGGTTTCTACCGGGGCCGGCTCGCCGCCAGGCTGGCCGCGGGCCTGGCCGGGGCGGGCGCGCTGGTCGATGCGGCCGACCTCGCGGCCTGTGCCGCGGAGGTGCAGGCGCCGATCGCCATTGCCTATCGCGGCTGGGAAATCCGCCAGACGCCGCCCAACTCCACCGGCTTCACCTTGTTGCAGATGCTCAAGATCATCGAACGCTTCGATCTGGCGGCCCTGTCGCCGGCGGCGCGGGTGCATCTGATGGTCGAGGCCAAGAAGCTCGCCTTCCTCGATCGCGAGGCGCATGGCGGCGATCCGCGCCACGCGGCGATTCCGCTCGATCGCCTGCTGTCGGACGCGCATGCCGATGCGCTGGCCGCGCGCATCGATCTTGCACAGGCGGCCCGGCCGGCAGCGGTGGCCGATGCGGCGGCGGGCGACACCACCTATTTCTGCGTCGTCGATGCGGCGGGCAACGCCGTCTCCGGCATCCAGAGCCTGAACTCGGCCTTCGGCTCGGGCGTGACCGCCGGGGATACCGGCATTCTGATGAACAACCGCATGGCCTACTGGCACCTCGCGCCCGGCCATGCCAATCGCCTCGCCCCGGGCAGGCGCGTGCGCCACACCATGAACGCGCCGATCGTGCTGCGCGACGGGCGGCTATGGGGCGTGCTCGGCACGCCGGGGGCCGACAACCAGGTGCAGGTGAACCTTCAGGTGCTGACGGCGATGCTCGATTTCGGCGCCGATCCGCAGAGCGCGGTCGAGCTGCCGCGCTGGACGTCGAGCCAGGCCGGGCAGGGGGCGAACTGGCCGCACGAGGGCGATGACGCGCTGACCATCGAGGAGGATTTCGGACACCCGCTGCTCGCCGAGCTGCTGGCGCGCGGGCATCAGCTCAAGCGCGTCGGCCATCTCGAAGGGCCGTGCGCCATGCAGGTCATCCGCGTGCTGGAGAACGGCGTGCGCATGGCCGCCAGCGACCCGCGGCGGGACGGCTGGGCGGGCGCCTATTGAGGCCGGCTCAGGATTTGAGCGGCTGCACCCCGCCGCCGGCGGGTGCCAGGCCCCGCCCGCGCAGGCATTTCATGTAGGCCTGCTGGCGCAATGCCCGCATCTGGCCCTGGGCCGCGTAGACGGCCGAGGGCTGCGCGCCGACCAGGCTGAGCTGCAGCGCCTGGACGTCGGGATCCTGCGCCTCCATCGCCCGGCACTGCCCCTGCGGGGTGGACGTATCGCCGCCGACGCCGCAGGCGCCGAGCAGCAGCAGAAGGGCGAGAGGGAAGAATTTCATCCGGCGGCGATCCAATCCTCGATCAGCCGGCGGGCGATGCTGTCGCCGCGCGGCAGATTGAAGCCGTGCGCCTCGGGGTTACGCATCTGCGCGCGGGAGAACCAGCGCGCATCGACCAGCTCCTTGGGGTCGATGGTGATCTCCTCGCTCAGGGCCTCGGCGTAGAAGCCGAGCATGATGGAGGCGGGAAACGGCCAGGGCTGGCTGGAATGGTACTGCACCCGGCCGACGCGCACGCCGGCCTCCTCGAACACCTCGCGCGCCACCGCCTCCTCCAGGCTCTCGCCGGGCTCCACGAAGCCGGCCAGGGTGGAGTACATGGTGGAGCTCGGGAAGCGCTGGGAATGGCCGAGCAGGGCGTGGTCGCCGCGGCTGACGAGCATGATGACGGCGGGGTCGGTGCGCGGGAAATGCTGCGCGCCGCATTGCGTGCAGGCCATCACGTGGCCGGCGCTGCGCGGTTCGCACGCGCCGCCGCAGACGCCGCAGAAGCGGTGCCGCCCGCGCCAGTGCATCAGCCCGCGCGCATGGGCGAGCACCGAGGCGACGGTGCCGGGCAGCACGGCGGAGACGCTGCGCAGATCGACGAAGCCGCCGCTCTCGGCGGGCAGCAGGCCGGGCGGCTCCTCGGCTGCGCTGAGGTCGAGCGCGAACACCGCCGCGCCGTCCTGCAGGCCGAGGAAGGCCCAACTTGCCCCGTCGGCGAGCAGGGCGGCCGCGCCGCCGTCGAGATCGAGGAATACGGCCTCCGGCGGGCCGCCCTCGGCGCTGTCGCGCCCGCCGCGCACCAGGCTGCGCGCCCGCCACACCGGCACGAAGCGGCTGGCCGGATCGGCCAGGGCGGCGGCGATCCAGGCCTCGTCCTCGCGGCGTCCGTCGGCGCGGTCGAGCGGGCTGCCGGTATAGACATTGGGGCGGCTGGCGAAAATGAGCGTCATGGCGCCAACCTGCCATGCGGCCCGCGTGCCAGCAACCTCGCGCGCGCCCTTGCGACCCGGCCCGGGATGAACGATATCTAGGGCGGGAGGTCGGCGGCGGACGGGCGCCTCGCCAACCCGGTCAGGTCCGGAAGGAAGCAGCCGCAACGAGTTTCCGCTCGGGTCGTTGTCCGGCCTCCCACCCCAATCAACCAGGCCGCCCCACTTCGCAGGCGTGGCCGTTGCCACGGCGACGCGCATGTCCGGCTTGTTCGAGGATGATCCGCCGCTGCCCGTGCCCGAGCCCGAAGGGCCGGGGCTGTTCGGCAGCGCCCCGATGGCGGGCGTCCCGGCGGTCGCGCCGGGTCCGGAGCTCACGCCAGGGCCGGCGGCGGCGGCCTACCGTGTGCTGGCGCGCAAATACCGGCCCACTCGTTTCGACCAGCTGATCGGCCAGGAGGCGATGGTGCGCACCTTGCGCAACGCCTTCGCCGTCGGCCGCGTGGCGCATGCCTTCATGCTCACCGGGGTGCGCGGCGTCGGCAAGACCACCACCGCCCGCCTGCTCGCCCGCGCGCTGAACTGCGTCGGCCCCGACGGCACGGGCGGGCCGACCGCCGATCCGTGCGGCGTCTGCGCCAACTGCGTCGCCATCCTCGCCGACCGCCATCCCGACGTGCAGGAGATGGACGCGGCGAGCCGTACCGGCGTGGAGGATGTGCGCGAGATCATCGAGGCGACGCGCTTCCGCCCGATGCAGGCGCGCACCAAGGTGTTCGTCATCGACGAAGTCCACATGCTGAGCCGCAACGCCTTCAATGCGCTGCTCAAGACGCTGGAGGAGCCGCCGGCGCATGTGAAGTTCATCTTCGCCACCACCGAAATCCGCAAGGTGCCGGTGACCGTGCTGTCGCGCTGCCAGCGCTTCGAGCTGCGCCGCATCGCGGTGGCCGAGCTCGCCGCCCTGTTCGCCGACATCGCCGCGCGCGAGGCGGTGCGGATTGCCCCCGAGGCACTGACCCTCATCGCGCGCGCGGCCGATGGTTCGGCGCGCGACGGGCTGTCGCTGCTCGACCAGGCGATCGCGCAGGCGACGGCGGATGCGGCCATCAGCGCCGAGGCGGTGGCCGACATGCTGGGGCTGGCCGACCGCGCCGCGGTGTTCGACCTGTTCGAAGCGGTGATGGGCGGCCGGCCGGCGGATGCGCTGGCGATCACCGACCGCGCCCATGCGCGCGGCGCCGATCTGGGCGTGGTGCTGCAGGATCTGCTGGAACTGGTGCATGTCGTCACCCGCCTCAAATCCGTCCCGGCACTGCGCCACAGCGCCGAGTTGCCGGAGGCCGAACGCACCCGCGGCACCGGCTTCGCCGAGGCGCTGTCCATGGGCAATCTCGGGCGGGCCTGGCAGATGCTGCTCAAGGGCATCGCCGAGGTGGAAGCCGCTCCGGATCGCCGGGCGGCGGCCGAGATGGTGCTGATCCGGCTGTGCCACCTGTCCGAATTGCCCCCGCCGGGCGAGCTGGTGCGGCGGCTGATGGACCAGCCGGCGGCGGCCGGCGCGGCCATTCCGCCTGGCAGCGGCGGCGGCAGCAGCGGGGGCGGGGCGCGCGCGGCGCTGGGCG
>JAGXAV010000179.1 GCA_018971455.1 Rhodospirillales bacterium | reverse complement strand
CGGCCGGGGTGGGGCCGAACAGGCCGAGGGTCGGCGTGCCGGCGGCGGCGGCGAGGTGCATCAGGCCGGAATCGTTGCCGATGAAGAGGGCGCAGCGCGCGAGGCACGCCGCGGCCTCCGGCAGGCTGAGCGCGCCGCACAGATCGATCGCCTCCGGCAGGGCGGCGAACACGGGTGCGGCCAGGGCGCGCTCCTGCGCGCCGGGCCCGGCGAACACGGCGATGCGGGCGCTCTTGAGCGGCAGCCGGCGGGCCAGCGCGGCGAAGCGCTCGGGCGGCCAGACCTTGCCGGTCCAGTTCGCCGTCGGTCCGAGGGCGATGATCGGCCCGTCCGTCGGCAGCAGGCGGGCGGCCAGTGCGCGGTCCTCCGGCGCGGTCCAGGCAACGGGCAGGGGGGGCGGGTCGAGGCCGAGCAGGGCGGCGAGCTGGGCGGTCTTGTGGCCGGGGCGCTTGCGCATCACCGCCCGTCGGCGCGCCGGCACCAGCCAGGAGATCGCCGAGGCGCGGATATCCACCGCCAGGTCCCACACATGGCCGACCGCGGCCGCCCACAGCGGCAGCCAGTGGCGGCCATAGGATTTCTTCTCCATCAGGATCAGCCGCTCGAGCCGCGGCATGCGCAGGAACACGCCCTCGGCCACCGGGCCGCAGGCCACCGTGAAGCGGGCGTCGGGATAGGTTCGCAGCAGGTGGTCGAGCAGGCCGGTCGAGAGCACGGCGTCGCCGACCCGGTTGGACGTGACGAAGAGGATGCGCATCGCTGCGCCCATAGCATGGGCGCGCCCGCCCGTCCTGTCCCGCCCTTCTGTCCTGCCGGGTGCCTGCGCTTGGCACGTCGGCGCGTGCGGGATAGAGACGGGGCATGTGCGGCATTGCGGGCGTCATCATGCGCGACGGCAGCGCGCCCGCCCCGGGCGTGCTGGACCGCATGCTGGCCGCACTGGCCCATCGCGGGCCGGACGGGCAGGGGCGGCTGGTGCGCGGCGACACGGCGCTGCTGCACACGCGGCTGGCCATCATCGACCTCGACACCGGCGACCAGCCGCTCTTCGCGCCGCAGGGTGCCGCCCTGGTGGCCAATGGCGAGATCTACCACAATCCCGAATTGCGCCAGGCCATGGCCGGCACGCCGTTCCGGACCCGATCGGATTGCGAGCCGGCGGTCTTTCTCTACGAGCGGGAGGGGCCGGGCTTCGTGAGCCAGCTGCGCGGCATGTACGCCATCGCCATCCACGATCCGGCGCGCGGGCGGGTGGTGCTGGCGCGTGACCCGTTCGGAATCAAACAATTATACTACGTAGCGACCGAGACGCTCTTCGCCTTCGCCTCCGAGCCGCAGGCGCTGCTGGCCGCCGGCCTGGCGCGTCCGGGGGTCGATGCACGGGCGCGCGCCGAGTTGCTGCAACTGAAATTCACCACCGGGGCGGCGACCATCTACCCCGGGGTGATGCGCCTGTTGCCGGGCGAGACGCTGGTGGTCGAGCATGGTTGCATCACCGCGCGCCAGCGCCGCGCCGTGCTGCCGGACGGGCCGCCGGTGGCCATCGGGCATGGCGCGGCGCTGCGCCGGCTCGATGAGGTGCTGATGGATGCGGTGGCCGTGCATCTGCGCTCGGACGTGCCGTATGGGCTGTTCCTCTCCGGCGGCATCGATTCGGCGGCGCTGCTGGCGCTGATGACGCGGCTGACCGGCCAGCGCATTCGCGCGCTGACGGTGGGATGGGCCGGCGAGGGGATCGATGAGAGCCACGAGGCCGAGCGGCTGGCCGGCGTGCTGGGGGCGGAATGCCACCGGCTGGCGATGACCGAGCGGGATTTCTGGACGCTCGCCCCGCGCATCGCCGCGGCGATCGACGACCCCACCGCCGATGCCGCGGTGCTGCCGAGCTACATGCTGGGCCAGGCTGCGGCGGCGGACGGGCTGAAGGTGACGCTGTGCGGCGAGGGGGCCGATGAGCTGTTCGGCGGCTATGCCCGCTATCGCAAGCGCCGCGCGCCGTGGCGCTGGCTCGCCCGCAAGCCGCGATCGGGGGCGATGTTCGAGGGGGTGGCGGGCCTCGATGGCTGGCGCGCCGGCATCGCCGCGGCCGAGGCGCGGGTGCCGGCGGATTATGCCCCGATGCAGGCCGCACAGGCCGTCGATGTCGCCGAGTGGCTGCCCAATGATCTGCTGGTCAAGCTCGATCGCTGCCTGATGGCCCATGGCGTGGAGGGGCGCACGCCCTTTCTCGATCCGGTGGTGGCGGCATTCGCCTTCCGCCTGCCCGAGGCGCAGCGCGCCTCGCTGCGTTTCGGCAAGGTGCTGCTGCGCGACTGGCTGGCCGGCGCCTTCCCCGCCGCCGGCGCCTATGCGCGCAAGAAGGGGTTCAAGCCGCCGGTCGGCGCGTGGATGGCGGCGCGCGCGGCGACGCTCGGCCCGCTGGTCGCCGGCCAGCCGGGGATTGCCGAGGTTTTTCCGCGCGCCTTGGTGCTGGCGGCGTTCGCCGAGGCGGCGTCCCGGCCGCAGCGGGCCTGGAGCCTGCTGTTCTACGCGCTGTGGCACAACCACCATGTGCTCGGTGCGCCGGCCGAGGGCGATATCGGTGCCGCGCTGGGCGAGGGCGTGCGCCTGGCCGCCTGACTGCCTGGCCGCCTGACCGGGCATTGCCAGGTTTTCATCGCCGTTTGCGAATTGCCGGATGGTAACAACATCGCGGTTGCACCGCACAACCGCGCACCCCAATTTATGCACCGACAGTCGGATCGGGGATCAGGGTATGGCGAAGGCCAAGGCCGCAGGCACGCGTCCGGTGGACAAGCGTGTGGCGCTGGTGCTCCAGGGCGGCGGCGCGCTCGGTTCCTACCAGGCGGGAGTGTATGACGCGTTGGAGGAGGGCGGCTACCTGCCCGACTGGGTGGCCGGCATCTCGATCGGCGCCATCAACGCCGCCATCATCGCCGGCAATGCGCCGGCGCGGCGCACCGAGCAGCTGCGCGCCTTCTGGGAACAGGTCTCCTCGCTCTCGGCGATGTGGCCCGACCTGCCGCTGCATGCCTGGCAGCAGGCCAGCCGCCAGGCCGGGGCGCTGGCGGCGCTGGTGTTCGGCCAGCCCGGCTTCTTCCGCCCCAATGCCGTGCAGGCCTGGATCAGCGGCCGGCCGGCGACCAGCTATTACGATACCTCCGAGCTGCGCGGCACGCTGGAGCGGCTGGTCGATTTCGATCGCATCAACGCGCGCGAGATCCGCCTCAGCGTCGGCGCGGTCAATGTGCGCACCGGCAATTTCCGCTATTTCGACAACCGGCGCGAGCCCATCCGCCCCGAGCATGTGATGGCCAGCGGCGCCTTGCCGCCCGGCTTTCCGGGCATCGAGATCGAGGGCGAGCTGTACTGGGATGGCGGGCTGGTTTCCAACACGCCTCTGCAGCACGTGCTCGACGATTATCCGCGCGAGAGCACGCTGGCCTTCCAGGTCGATCTGTTTCCGGCGCAGGGCGCGCTGCCGCACGATCTGGAATCGGTCGAGGAACGGCGCAAGGACATCCAGTATTCCAGCCGCACGCGCCTCGGCGTGGATTCGTTCCGTACCGCGCACAACATGCGCCGCGCCATGGCGCGGCTGTACGCCAGGCTGCCGCCGGCGCTGCGCGACACGCCGGAGGGGCTGGAGCTGGAGCGCGCCGCCTGCATGACCAGCATGGATGTGGTGCACCTGATCTACCGTTCGCGCGAGGCGCAGGGTGCGGCGAAGGATTTCGAGTTCTCGCGCGCCACCATGCAGGCGCGCTGGGGGCAGGGCCTGGCCGACGGCATGGCGGCGTTGACCGCCGCACCCTGGCTCGCGCCCGCCTCGCCGGAGATTGCCGTGCGGACTTTCGACGTGCGCCAAGCAGCCGAGCCGCGGGCCGGCGGCCCGGCCTGACCCGCATCCCCCAGCAGGAGCCGCCCTTCGATGGATGAACAGCAGGTCCGCGCCGGCGCCTTCGCCATGCCGCTCACCAGCCCGGCCTATCCGCCGGGGCCGTACCGCTTCGTCAACCGCGAATACATGATCATCACCTACCGCACCGACCCCGCCGCCCTCGCGCGCGTGGTGCCGGCGCCGCTGGAGATCATCAGCCCGGTGGTGAAATACGAGTTCATCCGCATGCCCGACAGCACCGGCTTCGGCGACTACACCGAGACCGGGCAGGTCATTCCGGTGCGCTTCCAGGGCCAGCAGGGCGGCTACACCCACGCCATGTTCCTCGACGACCATCCGCCGATCGCCGGCGGGCGGGAATTATGGGGGTTTCCCAAGAAGCTCGCCTCGCCCTGCCTCGCGGTCGATCACGACACGCTGGTCGGCACGCTGGATTACGGAAAGGTGCGCGTGGCGACGGCGACGATGGGCTACAAGCACAGGGCGCTGGCCGAGGAGGCGGTGATGCCGGCGCTGCGCGAGCCCGGCTTCCTGCTCAAGATCATTCCGCATGTCGATGGCAGCCCGCGGATCTGCGAGCTGGTGCGCTTCCGCCTCGGCGAGCTGGTGTTCAAGGGCGCGTGGAGCGGGCCTGCGGCGCTGGAGCTGCATCCGCACGCGCTGGCGCCGGTGGCTGATCTTCCGGTGCTCGAG
This sequence comes from Rhodospirillales bacterium, assembly GCA_018971455.1. Taxonomy (GTDB): domain Bacteria; phylum Pseudomonadota; class Alphaproteobacteria; order Acetobacterales; family Acetobacteraceae; genus REEB85. The sequence continues at coordinate 910 of JAGXAV010000179.1, read as the reverse complement.
GTGCTCTCGGCGGTGCACATCATTGCCGACCTGACGCTCAATCTCGGCGAGGTCGTGCACGATTATCTCGCCTGATTTCCAGTCCGCATCACAGGAGAAGCAAAATGGGTCAGCTTGACGGCAAGGTTGCCATCGTCACCGGCAGCGCCAGCGGCATCGGGCGCGAGATCGCGCTGCTCTACGCGCAGGAGGGGGCGAAGGTGGTGATCGCCGACCTGATGCTGCCGGCCGCGCAGGCGACGGCGGCGGAGTTCACCGCCGCCGGGCACACGGCCCTCGCCGTCGAGATGAACGTCGTCGACGAGGCGGCGGTGGAGGCGGGGGTTGCCAAGGTGATGGCGAGCTACGGGCGGATCGACATCCTGGTCAGCAATGCCGGCATCCAGATCGTCCATCCCATCGTCGATTTTCCGTTCGCCGACTGGAAGAAGCTGCTGGCGATCCATCTCGATGGCGCCTTCCTGACCACCAAGGCGTGTCTCAAGCACATGTACGCCGCCGGCGGCGGCAGCGTGATCTACATGGGCTCGGTACATTCCAAGGAGGCCTCGGTGCTGAAGGCGCCGTACGTGACGGCCAAGCACGGGCTGATCGGGCTGTGCAAGGTGGTGGCCAAGGAGGGGGCCGCGCATAATGTGCGCGCCAACGTGATCTGCCCCGGCTTCGTGCGGACGCCGCTGGTCGAGAAGCAGATCCCCGAGCAGGCCCGCACGCTCGGCATCAGCGAGGCCGAGGTGGTGAAGAACGTCATGCTGAAGGACACGGTGGACGGCGAATTCACCACCGTGCAGGACGTCGCCCAGGCGGCCCTGTTCTTCGCCGCAGCCAAGACCAATGCCATGACCGGCCAGTCCCTGGTGGTCAGCCATGGCTGGTTCATGCAGTAGGGGGCGGGCGCGGGCGGCCGGCG
>JAGXAV010000178.1 GCA_018971455.1 Rhodospirillales bacterium | reverse complement strand
CCCCGGGCCGGCTCTTCTCTTTTTGCGAGTCGCGAAATGCGACGGAGTCACCCTCCGGGCGGCGCGAGGCCGGCCTGCCGCATCGCGGTGTGGGCGAGATCGGGGCGGTCGGTGCAGAAGCCGTCCACGCCCCAGGCGATCAGCCGCGCCATGTCGGCGGGTTCGTTCACCGTCCAGGGCAGCACGCGCAGGCCGCGGGCATGGGCGTCGGCCAGCCGGGCCTCGGTCAGGCTGCCATGCTCGGGCGCCCAGACCGGCCGCCAGGCCGCCTCCGCAGCCTCGGCGGCGATGCAGGCCGGCACCGAGCCGCCGAATTCCGCCGGATCGACCCCGTCCCACCACAGCCGGGATGCCGCCTCGGTCTTGGCGTCGGTCAGCCACACCAGGGGCACGCGCGGACGATGCGCGCACAGATGGCGCAGGCCGCGCCAATCGAACGACCGCACCACGAGCCGGTCGAGCGCGCCTGCCGCGGCGGCCACGGCCACGATCGCCTCGGCCATCGTCTGCGGCGGCACCGTCAGGTCGGGCCGGTCCGGCAGCGTCTTGATCTCGGCGTCGATGCGCACCCGCCCGGTTTGCGCAAAGACGTCCGCGAGGCGGGGAATTCGCGCGCCGTCCCGGCCGGTCTGTGCCGGATAGCGCGCGGCATAGGCGCTGCCCGGCCGCAGCCGGCCGACATCGTAGCCGGCGAGATCGGCCGCCCGCAGATGGCGGATCGCCGGGCCGGGCCGGGCCAGCCAGGCACCATCCGGCCCGCGGGTGAGATCGGGATTCAGTTCGGGGTCGTGCGTGACCATCGCGACGCCGTCGGCGGTCACCGCGACATCGAGTTCGATGGTGTCGACGCCGAGCGCGCAGGTGGCGGCGAAGCCCTCCAGCGTGTTTTCCGGGAACAATCCGCGCGCGCCGCGATGGCCCTGCAATTCGAAGCGAGGTGTCATGCGCGGACCTTGCCGGTTCTTGTCAGCCCGTCAAGTTCGGGCAAACTGCGCCGATGAACCAGACGATGCTGGGCGTGCTCGGCGGCATGGGCCCGCTGGCCAGTGCCCATTTCATGACCCGGCTGACCCTGCTCACCCCGGCCGCGCGCGACCAGGACCATGTGCCCGCGGTGCTGTGGTCCGACCCCCGGGTGCCGGACCGCACGCGCGGACGCCTTTCGGGCGGCGCCGATCCCCTGCCCTGGCTGCTGCGCCGCGTTCGGGGGCTGCGTGCCGCCGGCTGCGGGGCGATCGCCATTCCCTGCAACACGGCCCATGGCTGGGTTGACGACCTGTCCGCCGAGGGCGTGCCGATCCTGCATATTGTCGATGCCACCGCGGCGGCCCTGCGCGCCGTTGCCCCCGGCGGCGTGGTCGGCGTCATGGGCACGGCGGCGACCCTGGCGATGCGCCTCTATCAGGACCGGCTGGAGGTGCAGGGCTGGCGCTGCATCACCCCCAGCGAGGCCGAAATGGCCACGAAGGTCAGCCCGGCGATCGCGCTGGTGAAGGCCAACCGGGTGGCGGAGTCCTACGCGCCGCTCGCCGAGATCGTGCGCAGCCTTACCGCCCGCGGCGCCGGCGCGGTCATTCTCGGCTGCACGGAAATCCCGCTCGGCATCCAGGCCGGCCCGCACCACACGCTGGGCGTGCCGGTGGTCGATTCGATCGACGCCCTCGCAAGCGCCTCGATTGCCTGGTGGAACAGCCAGAAATCTTGAAAATCATGGTGCTGCTGGACAGGATTGAACTGTCGACCTCTCCCTTACCAAGGGAGTGCTCTACCACTGAGCTACAGCAGCGCCGGGGGGTGGCCCGGGCGGTTCCTAGCCTCCCGGCGGCCCCCGTGCAAGGGCTTCGCGCTTTGCGCCGCGCGCCATCGGTGGCAGAAGGCGCCGATGGCTGACACCGGCAAGCACCCCCACGTGACCGACCGCGCGCTCGCGGCCCAGAAAGCCCGGGCCGAGCGCGCGGCCGCGGCGCTTCGCGAGAATCTGCGCCGGCGCACGGCCCAGGCCCGCGCCCGGGCGGACGGCGCGCCGCCGCCCCCGCCCGCGCCCGCGCCCGAGGGGCCGCCATCCGACTGAGCCGGGTTTGCCGCCGCGCCTGCCTTCGGCTAGACGCCGCTTCCACGCCCATAGCGGAGCCTACCGCCGATGCCTGTGATGTCCGACCGCTGGATCCGCCGCATGGCGACCGAACACGGCATGATCGAGCCCTTCGTCGAGAGCCAGAAGCGCGAGGGGGTGATCAGCTTCGGCCTGTCGAGCTACGGGTACGACGCCCGCGTGGCGGATGCCTTCAAGGTGTTCACCAACGTCGATTCCGCGATCGTCGATCCCAAGGCGTTCAGCCCGACCAGTTTCGTCGATCGCCGGGGGCCGGTCTGCGTCATTCCGCCCAACAGCTTCGCGCTCGCGCACACGATGGAATATTTCCGCATTCCGCGCGACGTGCTGGTGATCTGCCTGGGCAAGTCCACCTATGCGCGCTGCGGCATCATCGTGAACGTGACGCCGCTGGAGCCGGAATGGGAGGGCCAGGTGACGATCGAGATCAGCAACACCACGCCGCTGCCGGCCCGCATCTATGCCTTCGAGGGCATCTGCCAGTTCCTCTTTCTCCAGGGCAACGAGCCCTGCGATATCAGCTATGCCGACAAGGCGGGCAAATACATGGGCCAGCAGGGCGTTTCCCTTCCCCGGCTCGGGTGAAGCCTTGTAGGCTCGCACCCCGACAGGAGAGCACATGGACCAGATACGCATTCGCGGCGGGCGGCCGCTCTCCGGCGAGATTGCCATCGGTGGCGCCAAGAATGCCGGCCTTCCCCTGATGGCCGCCGGCCTGTTGACGGATGAGCGGCTGGTGCTCACCTCCGTGCCGCAGTTGGCCGACATCGCCACCATGGCGACGCTGATCGCCCAGCACGGCGTGGCGGTGGACAAGGCGACCAATGACGGGCGCAGCCTGTCGATCGGCGGCGCCATCACCAACACCGAGGCGCCGTACGACATCGTGCGCAAGATGCGGGCATCCGTGCTCGTGCTGGGCCCGCTGGTGGCGCGCGCCGGAGAGGCGCGGGTCTCGCTGCCCGGCGGCTGCGCCATCGGCACGCGGCCGATCGACCTGCATCTCAAGGGGCTGGAGGCGATGGGCGCCGTGATCCGCCTCGATGGCGGCTACGTCCATGCCACCGCCCCGCAGGGCCTGCGCGGCGCCACCTATGTCATGCCCTTCCCCAGCGTCGGCGCCACGGAAAACCTGCTGATGGCAGCGACACTGGCCGACGGCCAGAGCGTGCTGGCCAATGCCGCCCGCGAGCCGGAGATCACCAACCTCGCCGAGTGCCTGGTGGCGATGGGGGCCCGCATCACCGGCATCGGCTCGGACCGGCTGACCATCGAGGGCGTCAAGCGCCTGCACGGGGCCAGCCATGCGATCATCCCCGACCGCATCGAGACCGCGACCTATGCCTGCGCGGCCGCCGTCACCGGCGGCACGGTGAAGCTGCGCGGCGGGCGGCTGGCCGATCTCGGCGCGGTGGTCCGCAGCCTCGACGAGGCGGGCGTGGACATCAGCGAGGAGGCGGACGGGCTGCTGGTGCGCCGCCTCAACGGGCTGCGCGGCGTCGATGTGATGACCGAGCCCTATCCCGGCTTCCCGACCGACGTGCAGGCGCAGTTCATGGTGGCGATGGCGGTCGCCGACGGCGCCTCCATGGTTACCGAGACGATCTTCGAGAACCGCTTCATGCACGTGCCCGAACTCAACCGCATGGGCGCCCGCATCAACGTGCATGGCGCCTCGGCCATCGTGCGCGGCGTCAGGGCGCTGTCCGGCGCGCCGGTGATGGCCACCGATCTGCGGGCCTCGGTCAGCCTGGTGCTGGCCGGCCTGGCGGCGGCCGGCGAGACGGTGGTCAACCGCGTCTATCACCTCGACCGCGGCTACGAGGCGGTCGAGCAGAAACTTGCCGCCTGCGGGGCGAGCATCGAGCGCGCCGCCGCCTAGACCCGATAGCGGCCCCTTCCTCCGGGGCCCCCCTTCCCCCGGGCCGGCGGGCAGTGTAGGGGCTGGCGCGATGCTGTGCCGGAACCAGCCATGACCGCCGCCTTCAAGACCGCCGCCCTCGAGGCCGACGCCGCCTCGCCGCTCATTCTCGCGCTGCCCAAAGGGCGCATCCTCGGCGAATGCGCGCCCCTACTGGCCCGCGCCGGGGTGACGCCGGAGGCCGGCTATGATGACGAGGACAGCCGCGCGCTGCGCTTCTCGACCAACGACCCGATGCTCGATGTGGTGCGCGTGCGCTCCTTCGACGTGGCCACCTTCGTCGCCTTCGGCGCCGCGCAGATCGGCATCTGCGGGGCGGATGTGCTGATGGAGTTCGACTATCCGGAAATCTACGCACCGCTCGACCTCGGCATCGGCGCCTGCCGCGTCAGCGTCGCCGAGCCGCGCGAGACCGCCGGCACCGACGATCCGGCTACCTGGTCGCGCGTCAGGGTGGCGACAAAATATCCCAACATCGCTCGCCGCCACTACGCGGCCCGCGGGATCCATGCCGACGTGGTGCATCTGAACGGCGCCATGGAGCTGGCGCCCGGCCTCGGCCTGACCCGGCTGATCGTCGATCTCGTCGCCACCGGCTCGACGCTGCGGGCCAACGGCCTGGTCGAGACCGAGGTGATCGCGCAGGTGACCAGCCGGCTGATCGTCAACCGCACCGCGCTGAAGACGCGCCCGGAGGAGATCGGCGCCTGGATCGCCCGCTTCCGCGCGGCGCTCGCGGGATGATCCGGCTCGACAGCCGCGCCGCGGGGTTCGAGGCGGCGTTCGCCGCCCTACTCGACCAGGCCCGCGAGACCACCACGCGGGTCGATGCCGTGGTCGGCGCCATCATCGCCGATATCCGCGCCCGCGGCGACGCGGCGCTGTGCGAGTACACGAACCGCTTCGACCGCGTCGCCGTCACGCCGGCCACGCTGCGGATCACCGCAGGCGAGATCGACGCCGCAATGGCCGCCGTGCCGCCTTCCCTGCATGCGGCCCTCGACCTCGCCGCCACCCGCATCGAGGCGTTCCACGCCGCGCAGATGCCGCAGGATCTTCGCCTCGACGATGCCGCGGGGCTGACTCTGGGCATGCGCTGGGGGGCGCTCGATGCCGTCGGGCTCTACGTGCCGGGCGGTAAGGCGGCCTACCCGTCCTCGGTGCTGATGAACGCCCTGCCGGCGCGCGTCGCCGGCGTCGGGCGGATCGCGATGTGCGTCCCGGCGCCGGACGGCGTGCTCAATCCGCTGGTGCTGGCCGCCGCGCGCCGCGCCGGGGTGCATGAAATCTACCGCGTCGGCGGCGCCCAGGCGGTGGCGGCCCTGGCCTGGGGCACGGCGAGCATCGCCCCGGTCGATCGCATCGTCGGGCCCGGCAACGCCTATGTCGCCGAGGCCAAGCGCCAGGTCTTCGGCCGCGTCGGCATCGATTCCATCGCCGGCCCGTCGGAGGTGGTGATCATCGCCGAGGCCGGGCGCGATCCGCGGCGCATC
>JAGXAV010000177.1 GCA_018971455.1 Rhodospirillales bacterium | reverse complement strand
CGAGGATGAAGCCGATCAGCGCCTTGAGGATGACCGAGGTGACGGCGAAGAGCGTGCTCTGGAACACCACCAGCTGGAAGGTGTTGCGCTTGAGCAGGAAGGCGAAATTGCCCAGCCCGACGAAGGTGGTCATCTTCTTGTTCAGCATCGCGAGCCACAGCGCGTAGAAGGCCGGATAGACCACGAGCGTGGCGATCAGCAGGATCAGCGGCAGGCACATGAGGAAGCCGATGGTCGAGCGCCGGCGCGTGAAGCGCTGCATGGCGCTGGCACGACCGGACGAGGGGCCGAGTCCTCCTGGGGTGGCGGCCATCGCCATCGTGCCGTCAGCCATTCTGTTCTCCCTGCATTCTCAACTGCCCCCTCTCGTTCATCGGCGGGGGATGGTCCGGTCGGGAGGGAAGGGGGCTCCCCTCCCTCCCGTTCGGCTCAGCGCATGAAGCCTTCCAGCTCGTTGTTCGCCCAGGCGATCACCTGGTCGGGAGTCTGGCCGCTCCGCAGTTTGGCGAACATCGTCGAGTGGAGGCCCTGGTTGTAGGCCTGCACCGCGATATCGGCCGGCGCCGGCGCCATCGCCACGTGCGGCGTGACGTTGTGCCAGGCGCGCGTCGGGTAGTTGTAGACGGTGCCCTTCGGCGGACCGACTTCTTCCCACACCTTGAAGTCGAGCATGGTCTGGAAGGGCGGCATGTCATAGCCGTCCACCGCCGTGCACCGCGCCTCGACCTGCTCGCGCTGGCAGAGGTAGGTGATCAGTTCCTTCGCGGCCGATTTGTTCTTGCTGAAGTTCCAGGTGCCCCAGAAATACGGCAGGTAGGGCATGAACCGGCCGGCCTTGCCGGACGGCGCGCTGAAGGTCCAGCAATCCTTGGCCACGTCCGGCGCATCGCGCTTGGCGACCGCCCAGGCGGAGGGCGGGTTGAAGATGAGCGCGCTCTTGCCCGAGATCAGCGCGCGGTTGTTGGACGCGTCATCGTAGCTCACGCAGTCGTCAGGCAGGAACTTGACCAGCTTCTGGCCGTATTCGAGCACGGCCCGCACGGCGTCGGACTTCACCTGGATCTTGCCGTTCACGTCGACCAGCTCGGCGCCGAAGGAGGTGAACATGCCGCCGATGCAGTCTTCCGAATCGGTGGTCTGCCCGAGGCCGAGACCGAACGGCTTGCCGGCCTTGTGGCAGGCCTCGGCCGCCTTGAGGAAGGTGTCCCAGGTCCAGGTGTCCGACAGCGCGGTGTGCCCCGGCTTGTCGGGATACATCGCCACCACATCGACGCCGGCTTCCTTGAGGATGCTGATGCGCCCGCAGGGGCCCTTATTCTGCGTGCCCGAGCTCGACGGCACGGCGAGCCACTTGCCCTTGATCTTGGCGAGATAGTCGCACACCGGATTGACCGGGCCGTACTGCCCGATCAGATGGCCCATCACATCGTCCATCGGCTCGAGCAGATCGGCGTGGTTGTGCACTTCCCAGGTCGGGAAGGCCTGGATGTCGTGGCCGGTCTTGGCCTGCGCCTCGGCGGCGATGGTGAGCAGGTTCTTGTTGCCGACCGAGGTGATGAAGTCGGCCTGGACTTCGACCATGTTCTTCTTGGCGAATTCCTCGACCTGCTTCTTCATCACGCCGTTGCCGGCGGGCACCCAGTGGTCCCAGAAGCCGACGGACACCTTGCCCGCGGCGCCGGCCGTGCGGATATGCACCAGCGGCAGCGCGGCGGCGGCCACGCCCATCTTGAGCGCCTTGCGGCGCGAAATACCTTGCTTCGGCATGCGTTCGATCCTCCCCTTAGGTATTGCGTGGTCCTCAAGACGGACCGAAATTTTCCGGACATTGCGGGCTTTGCCCGCTGTTATGCGTTACCAGCATAGGCACAAGCCGCTGGTGTACGCAACGCAGCGTCGCGTCTTGCGCGCGATTTGTTTGGCGCCGTCGCGGCCCTCGGCGCGCGGTTGTTACGCCCCGGGTACGAGCGCCAGGACGCGGCCGATGAAGGCGGGCGTGGCGCCGAGATAGGCCGCCGGGTCGGTGAGCCGGGCGATGGCGGCGGGGTCCATGCGGGCGCTGATGTCGGGATCGACCGCCAGGGCCGCGGCCAGCGAAATGCGGCCGGCCAGCGCGCGGTCGCAGGCATGCTTGACGGCATGGTGCGCCGCCTCGCGGCCGAGCGCCGGCGCCAGGCCCATCATCACCGCCTCGGCCATGATCAGCCCGCCCGAGGCGTCGAGGTTGGCGCGCATGCGGGCCGCGTCGATCACCAGCCCCTCGGCGATGACCCGCGCATGCTGCAACGCGCCGTGGGTCAGCACGAAGGCCTGCGGCAGGGCGAGCATCTCGGCCTGCCAGGGGCCGGTGGCGCGCTCGTGGTCCTGCGCCATCGCGCCCTGCATCAGCGGCACCAGCGCCTGCGCGGCGCGGCTGCTGGCGAGGATGTATTCGCTGGCGATCGGGTTGCGCTTCTGCGGCATGGTGGAGGACTGGCCGCGCCCGGCGACATAGGGTTCCGCGAGCTCGCCCACCTCGTTCTGCGCCATCAGGATGACGTCGGTGGCGATCTTGGACAGGCTGCCGCAGATCAGGCCGAGCAGGCCGACCGCCTCGGCGAAGCCGTCGCGGCAGACATGCCAGGGGGCGGCGGCGACGCCCAGCCCGAGCTCGGCGCCGAGCCCTTCGGCCACTGCCAGGCCCTGCGCGCCGAGCGAGGCCAGCGTGCCGGCGGCACCGCCGAACTGCACCATCTCGCAGCGCGGGCGCAGCTGGTCGAGCCGCTCCAGATGGGCGATCAGCGGTTGCAGCCAGATGGCGCATTTCAATCCGAAGGTGACGGGCAGGGCGTGTTGCAGATGGGTCCGCCCGGCCATCACCGTCTCGGCATGCGCCTCGGCCTGGGCGGCGAGGGCATGGACGATATGGAGCAGCTCGGCGCGGATCAGGGCGAGACCGCTGCGCACCTGGAGCGCGGTGGCGCTGTCCATGATGTCCTGCGTCGTCGCACCCCAATGCGTCCAGGCCCCGGCCGCCCCCGCGGCGCGCGACAGGCCCTTGACGACGCCGACCACCGGGTAGCCGACATTGCGCACGCTGGCCGCGAGCTCCGGCCGGTCGAGATTCTCCACCCGGGCGGCGGTGGTGATCGCCGTGGCGGCGTCGGCGGGAATGATGCCGAGCCGCGCCTGCACGCGGGCGAGGGCGGCCTCGACATCGAGCATGCACTGGAACCAGTTCTGCTCGTCGAACACCGCGCGCATCGCGTCCGAGCCATAGAGCGTGCCGAACACCGTGCTGTCGGCGGGGTTGACGGACATGCTCACACCTCGATGAAGACGGTTTCGTCGTTGCCCTGCAGGCGGATATCCATCTGCCATGTCGCCAGGCCGACCGGGCGGGCGATCAAGGTGGCGCGCCGCGCCGGATCCTCGATCAGGCCGAGCAGCGGGTCGGCGGCATTGAGCGGTTCGCCCTCGAAATAGGCCCGCGTGTAGAGCCGGGTGAGAATGCCGCGGGCGAGGATGTTGATGGCCAGATGCGGCGCCTGCAACGTGTTGCCGCGGCCGGGCACCGGCCCGGGCTTGAGTGTGATGAAGCGGAAGCGGCCATGGGCGTCGGTGGCGCAGCGGCCGAAACCGGGGAAGACGTCATCGGCCGCCGGGCTCGGCTGCCACAGCTCGATGCAACCATCGGTGACGAGCTCGCCGTCGCCGTCACGCACCGTGCCGACAAGCTCGATGCGCTCGCCGGTGGCGCCGAAGCGCGTGAGGTCGGCAAGTGCGGGGTCGTCGAGCAGGTGCCAGTACGGGCCGATGGTCTGCGCCGCGGTTGCGATGGACATGTTCAGCCCTCCATCGGCGTGGCGTCGCGGCCGCGCAGCACCACGTCGAAGCGGTAGCCGAGGGCCCATTCGGGTTGCGTCGTGTCGAGATCGAACCGAGCGATCAGCCGCTCGCGCGCGCCGGCATCGGGCACGGCGTGGAACACCGGATCGAGCGCAAGCAGCGGGTCGCCGGGGAAATACATCTGGGTGATCAGGCGGGTGGCGAAGCCCGGGCCGAAATAGGAGAAGTGGATGTGGTTCGGCCGCCAGGCATTGTGGTGATTGCGCCAGGGATAGGCGCCCGGCTTGATGGTGGTGAAGCGGTAGAAGCCCTCGGCATCGGTGAAGACGCGGCCGGTGCCGGTGAAATGCGGGTCGAGCGGCGCGTCGTGCTGGTCGCGCGGGTGGTGGTAGCGCCCGGCGGCGTTGGCCTGCCAGATCTCGACCATGGTGTGCGGCACCGGCCGCCCGTCCTCGTCGGTGATGCGGCCGCTGACGATGATGCGCTCGCCCATCGCGGCATGGCCCTTGACCATCGAGATGTCGGCGGTGGCGGGGAACTGCGCCGGCGAGAAGCGCGGGCCGGTGGTCTCGGTGACGGTGTGCGCGAAGGCGAGTGGGCGGTGCAACGGATGGCGCTTGCGGGTGCTGCCATAGGCCGGCGTGTCGTTGCTCGGCTGGCTGCCCGGAGCGGGCGCGCGGAAGCCGATGATCTCACTCCCCCGTTGGTCGGTCATGACGCGTCCATCTCCCTGAAGGTTTCCTTGGCGATGCGCACGGCGCTGTTGGCCGCGGGAATGCCGGCATAGGCGGCGACCTGGATCAGCAGCTCGGTGATGTCCTCGGGGGTCGCACCGGTGTTGCGGCTGGCCCGGATATGCAGCTTGAACTCCTCGTGGTGGCCGAGGGCGGCCATTAGGGCGAGGGTGAGCAGGCTGCGGGTGCGCCGGTCGAGCCCGGGGCGCGTCCACACCCCGCCCCAGGCGGTGCGGGTGATGAATTCCTGGAACGGCCGGTCGAAATCGGTGATCGCCGCGGTCGCGCGGGCGACATGGGCCTCGCCGAGCACCTGCTTGCGCACCGCCATGCCGGCGGCGAAGAAGTCGGTCACCTCCGGGGCGAGGAACTCGGCCATCGCGGCGGTGACCGCGTCCGGCTGTTCGACGGTGGGCAGGTGCGCCGCATTGGCGAGCACGTGCAGCCGGGCGCCGGGAATGGCCGCGGCCATGGCCTCGGCGCTGGCCAGCGGGGTGGCGAGGTCCTGGTCGCCGACCAGCACCAAGGTGGGCAGGCAGAGCCGCGAGGTGGCCGCGGTGAGATCGGCGGCGGCGATCGCCTCGGCTGCGCCGGCATAGCCCTCCGGGTCGGTGCGCAACAGCATGGCGCGCAGGCCGCGCGCGGGCGGCGCGTCGATGAAGCCCGGTGTCACCCAGCGCGCCATTACGGCGTCGGCGATGGCGGCCATGCCCTGCGCCCGCACGATGGCGGCGCGCTGGTGCCAGCCCTCGGGCGGCGGCAGGGCCATGGCGGTGTCGCACAGGATGAGCGAGCGCACCCGCGCCGGCGCCTGGGCGGCGAGGGACTGGGCGAGCAGGCCGCCGATCGACAGCCCGCCGACATGCGCGCTCGCGATGCCCAGCGCGTCGAGCACGGCCAGGGCGTCGCGGGCGAGCGCCTCGATGGCGTAGGGGCCGGGGGTCGGCGTGGTCAGGCCGTGGCCGCGCACGTCCGGGCGGATGACGCGTAAGCGGGCGGACAGG
>JAGXAV010000176.1 GCA_018971455.1 Rhodospirillales bacterium | reverse complement strand
CGGCCGCTGCACCGGCATCGCCCACAGCGTGGTGGAGAAGCCGTTCGGATAACCGGCCTTGGCGAGCAAAGCCTTGGCCGCTGCGGGGTCGTATTTGAAGTCCTGGATGCTGTTGTTGTAGCCCCACATCGTCGGCGGAATCAGGTTCTTCGCCGGCTGGCCGGAGCCCTGATAGACCGCCTTGAGGATCGCCTGCTTGTCGATCGCCATGTTGATGGCAACCCGCACGTCGCGATTGTCGAACGGCTTCTTCATGTTGTTGAAGGCGAGATAGCCGATGTTCAGGCCGGGCTGCGACAGCACCTTGAGCTTCTTGTCGGCCTTGATCGAGGGCAGGTCCGCCGGGCTCGGATAGGCCATGATCTGGCACTCATTGGCGCGCAGCTTGGCCAGGCGAACCGCCGGATCCTTGGTGATGGCGAACACCAGCGTGTCGATCTTCGCCTTCGGGCCCCAGTAGCCCTTGAATGCCTGGTAACGGATGGTGGCGTCCTTGTTGTACTGCACCATCTCGAACGGCCCGGTGCCGATCGGGTCCTGGTCGATCAGCTCGGGCTTGCCGAGCTTGGTCAGCACCGCGGCATACTCGGCCGACTGGATGGAGGAGAAATCCATCGCCATGTCGGACAGGAACGGCGCCTGCGGCTTGGCCAGGGTGAAGCGCACCGTGTAATCGTCGATCTTGTCGATGGCGGTGATCAGCTTGGGCAGGCCCATATCGCCGAAATACTCGTAGGCGCCGCCGGAGACCTTGTGATACGGCGAGGTGTCCTGCCACTGCCGGTCGAAGCTGAACATCACGTCATCAGCGTTGAAGCCGCGCGTCGGCTTGAACATCTTGTTGGACTGCCACTTGGCATTGTGGCGCAGGTGGAAGGTGTACACCTTGCCGTCGGCCGAGATGTCCCATTTCGCGGCCAGGCCGGGCTCGACCTCCGTGGTGCCGTTCTTGAACTGCACCAGCCGGTCATAGATCGGCTTGTTGGCGTCGAAGGTGGTGCCGGAGGTGAACAGCATCGGGTTGAAGCCCTCGGGCGACCCCTCCGAGCAATAGACCAGCGTCTTGGCCTGCGCGCCGCCGGCATGGCCGGCAAGCAATGCCGCCAGTGCGAGCGCACAGGCGGCGGTCATGGACCGGTTGGTCATTTTAACGAACTCCCTGTCATTGGCCCCGCCATGGCGGGGTTATGAACCTACCGTAACCTGCCCGGCCGGACGCGACCAGAGGCCACGCTCACGGCCCGTGCGGGCGGCGCAGTGCCAGCAGGAGCAGTCCCGCCACACCCCCGAGCACCCCGGCCACCAGGAAAACGTCGCCGGCCGGCAGCGCGCCGATCAGCGGTGCCACCAGGGTCGGCGCGCTGGCCTGGGCCAGAAGCACCGGCACGGCCAGCCAGCCAAGCAGGGATGCGTAGCCCTGCGGGCCGAACAGCGCCAATGGCAGCGTGCCGCGATTGATCGTCAGGATGCCGTTGCTCATGCCGTACAGAACGGCAAAGCCCGTCGCCCCGGCCGGCCCGCCGAACAGCAGGCACGCAACGCCCAGCGGCATCAGCGCCGCCCCCATCCGCGCCTTGGCGAACAGGCTGATGCGCGGGCCGATCGTCCATTCGAGCATCCGCCCCGCGACCTGCCCCGGCCCGATCAACGCCGCCGCCGCGATCGCCGCACCTTGCGTCAGGCCAAGATCGCGCAGCAAGGGCAGGATATAGACGGCCAGCGCCGAGGTGATGAACCAGCGCAGCGTGAAGTAGGACGACAGCAACGCCAGGATCCGCCGTCGCCCCCCGCCCATCCCCGCCCCGGCCGTCCCTTGGGCCGCATCGGTTGCCGCGGGGGCCGCGCGGTCCTCCCGGGCCGTCGTTCCATCGGCTGCCGTTCGATCCGCCGCCGCCCCGTCGGCGGGCGTGGCCGGCACCAGCAGCGCCATCATCGGCAGATTGACCGCCAGCTGCGCCGCCGCATAGGCGAGCAGCGTGCCGCGCCACCCGATATGGGCCACCAGCAGCGGCCCCACCGACCAGCCCAGGCTGCTGGCGAAGCCGGCGATCAGCGTCACCCCGGTGATCGCCGGCGGCGCCTCCGGCCCAAGCAGCCGGCCGAGCGTAGCGAACGCCGCATCGTAGAGGCCGAGCGCCATGCCGAGGCCCAGCACGGTCCAGCCCGCGTACCACAGGCCCAGCCCGTGGGCGGCGGCGAGCAGCGCGAGCCCCGCCGCCAGCACCAGGCTGCTCGCCGCCAGCACCGGCCGCCCGCCGGCGCGGTCGATCTGCCGCCCGATGCGTGGCGCGCAAACCCCGGCGACCAGCAGCGCCCAGGAAAACCCGCCCACCACGGCCATCCGCGAGGCGCCCAGGCTCGCCGCCGCGGCGCCGGCGATCACCGCCGGCACGTAGAAGGTGCAGGCCCAGGAGAGGAGCTGGCTGACGCCGAGCACGATGGTGAGGCGGTGGCGGTCGCTCATCGGGCGAGGCTGGCGGTTTCGGCCGACCCTGCCAAGATCGTCCCTATCGGCTGCGCTCAGCCACCCAGCACGCCGCGCAGCAGCGCCACCGAGCGCCGCACGCCCTCTTCCGGCGCCAGGCGCACATCCTCATGCTCGATGGACAGCACGTCCCGGTATCCCGCCCCCCGCAACGCGGCGATGAAACTCGCCCACCACGCCGCCCCGTGGCCGTCGCCGATGGTGACATAATCCCACGACCGCGCCGCGACATCGCGCATCGGCGTGGTGTCGATCAGGCTGTTCACGGCGGCATTGGCGGCGTTGATGCGCGTGTCCTTGGCATGGACATGGTGGATCGCGGCCCCCAGGCTCGCCACCGCCGCCAGCGGGTCCGCCCCCATCCAGAACAGATGGCTGGGGTCGAAATTGGCGCCGACCACCGGGCCCACGGCCGCGCGCAACCGCAGCAGCGTGGCCACGTTGTAGACATTCTGCTGGCCATGCAGCTCGAGGCACAGCCGCGAAACGCCGGCCGCCGCCGCCTCCGTGGCCACCCCCCGCCAATAGGGGATGAGCACCTCGCCCCATTGCCACGCCAGCACCCTCGCCGTCTCGGGCGGCCAGGCGGTGGTGATCCAGTTGGCGTTGGCATCGCCCGGCCCGCCCGGACAGCCGGACATCATCACCACCCGGTCCACGCCGAGCAGGCCGGCGAGCCGGATGGTCCTGGAGGTCACCTCCCGGTGCGCCGCCCCCGTGGCGCCGGGATGCAGCGGGTTGCCCGAGCAGTTCAGCGCACTGATCGCCAGGCCCCGATCGCCCAGCCCGGCCAGAAGCGCCGCCCGGGCCGCCGGGCTTGCCAACAGCTCATCGAGCTTCAGGTGCGGCGCCGGGGACCAGTTGCCGCAGCCGAACTCCACCCGGGTGATGCCCATGGCCGCGGCCGCATCGAACATCGGCTCCAGCGCCAGATGGCCGAGGCTGTCCGTCACCAGCCCGATCTGCATCACAGCCGCACCGGCTGCCCGGTGCGCAGAGAAAGCGCGGCGGCATCGGCCAGTTCGAGGGCCGCCAGGCCGTCCTCGCCGCCCGGCGCCGGCGGCGTGCCGCCGCTGACGGCGGTGACGAACGCATCGAGCTCGGCCCGATAGGCGGCCGCATAGCGTTCCAGAAAGAACGGCAGCACCGGGTCGGTGCGAAAGCCGTCGCCGGTCGCCACCTCCACCGTTGTCGCCGTCACGTTGCCCGCCCGCAGCAGCCCGGCGCTGCCATGCACCTCGATGCGCTGGTCGTAGCCATAGGTGGCGCGGCGCGAATTGGAGATCTGGCACAACGCCCCGCCCGCCGTGCGCAGGCTGACAATGGCGGTATCGACATCGCCGGCGGCGCCGATATCGAGATCGACCAGGCAGGAGGCGGTGGCGAACACCTCGACGATCGGCGCGTCGAGCAGGAAGCGCGCCATGTCGAGATCATGGATCATCATGTCGCGGAACAGCCCGCCCGAGGCCGCGACGTAGCTGGGCTGCGGCGGGCTCGGGTCGCGGCTGAGGATCGTCACCAGCTCCGCCCGCCCGATCTCGCCGGCCGCGAGCCGGCGCTGAAGGCTGGCGAAATGCGGATCGAAGCGCCGGTTGAAGCCGACCATCAGCGGCACCCCGGCGCGGCTGACCGCGTCCAGGCACTGGCGCACCCGCGCCACCGACAGGTCGATCGGCTTCTCGCAGAACACCGCCCGGCCGGCGGCGGCGGCGCGCTCGATGTAATCGGCATGGGTCGGCGTGGGCGAGGCGATCAGCACCGCATCCGCGCCGAACGCCGCCTCCAGCGACACCGCCGGCGCGCCGCACGCCTCGGCCAGCCTGGCCGCCGCTCCGCCATCGAGGTCGCTCACGCCTGCGAGCCGGGCGGCCGGATGGGCGGCGATGTTGCGGGCGTGGATCTGGCCGATCCGCCCGGCGCCGATGACGGCGATGGTGAGCATGGCGTGCCTCCGTGATGCGGCGCATTTGTCTCCCGCGCGACGGCGATGGACAATAGGGCGGGAGAAGCAACCATGACGACGATCCGCCTCACCACGTCCCAGGCCCTGGTGCGCGCCCTGGCCGCCCAGCGCACCGACATCGACGGCGCGCAATACCCGCTCTTTGCCGGCGTGTGGGCGATCTTCGGCCACGGCAACGTCGCCGGGCTGGGGGCCGCACTGCACGAGATGCGCGACGTGCTTCCCACCTGGCGGGCGCATAACGAACAGGGCATGGCCCATGCCGCCATCGCCTACGCCAAGGCGATTAAGCGGCGGCGGATGATGGCCTGCACCACCTCGATCGGACCGGGGGCGACCAACATGGTCACCGCCGCGGCGCTGGCCCATGTCAACCGCCTGCCGGTGCTGTTCCTGCCCGGCGACGTCTTCGCCGGCCGCCAGCCCGACCCGGTGCTGCAACAGGTGGAGAGTTTCTCGGATGCCACCGTCTCGGCCAATGACTGCTTCCGCCCGGTCAGCCGCTATTTCGACCGGCTGACCCGCCCCGGGCAGCTTCTGGCGGCGCTGCCGCAGGCCCTTTCCGTGCTGACCGATCCGGCGGCCTGCGGCCCGGTCACGCTCGCTTTGTGCCAGGACGTGCAGGCCGAGGCCTTCGACTGGCCGGAGAGCTTCTTCGCCCCCCGCCTGTGGCAGCCGCGCCGGCCACGCCCGGACAGGCGCGAACTGGCCGACGCCGCACGCCACCTGCGCGCCGCCCAGGCGCCCCTGATCATCGCCGGCGGCGGGGTGCACCATGCCGATGCCGGGGCCGTGCTCGCCGAATTCGCCACCCGCCACGGCATTCCGCTGGCCGAGACGCAGGCCGGCAAGGGCGTGCTGGCGCATGACCACCCGCTCAACCTCGGCGCCATCGGCGTCACCGGCACGGCGGCGGCCAATGCGGCGGCCGAACGGGCCGACCTCATCCTCGCCGTCGGCACGCGGCTGGCCGATTTCACCACCGGGTCGTGGGCGCTGTTCGCCAATCCGGCGCGCCGGCTGGTCACGCTGAACGTCCAGCCCTTCGACGCCGCCAAGCATTTGTCCCTGCCCCTGGTGGCCGACGCCAGGGAGGGGCTGGCCGAACTGGGCGCCGCCCTCGGCG
>JAGXAV010000003.1 GCA_018971455.1 Rhodospirillales bacterium | reverse complement strand
CGACCTCGCCGGCATTCATGCGCAGGGTGCCGATTTCTGGCCGCTGGCGATGGCGCGCCAGCTCGATGACGCGCTGCTGCATCTGCGCCTCAACGAGCCGGAGCTCGGGCTGCTGGTGCTGCGCACCGAGGGCGATCCGGCGGCGGTGCTGGCGGCCGATGCGCTGCTGGAGGCCCATGGCGCGGACTGGCTGGTGCGCGAAATCCGGCTCTATATCAAGCGGGTGCTGAAGCGGCTGGACCTGACGTCGCGCAGCCTGATTGCGCTGGTCGAGCCGGGGAGCTGCTTTGCCGGCACGCTGGCCGAACTCGCCTTCGCCGCCGATCGGGCGCTGATGTTCACCGGCACGCGGGGTGGCGACAACCGCCCGGCCGCGACATTGCGGCTGAGCGCCCTGAATTTCGGGGCCTATCCGATGTCCAACGGGCTGACGCGGCTGCAGCCGCGCTTCCTGGGCGAGCCCGACAGCGTGGGCCGCGCGCAGGCGCAGCTCGGCGCGGCGCTGGACAGCGAGGCGGCCGAGGCGCTCGGCCTGGTGACGGCGATCTATGACGAGGTGGATTGGGACGAGGAGGTGCGCATGCTGCTCGAGGAGCGCGCGAGCTTCTCGCCGGATGCGCTGACGGCGATGGAGGCCAATCTGCGCTTCGCCGGGCCCGAGACCATGGAGACACGCATCTTCGGCCGCCTGACGGCGTGGCAGAACTGGGTGTTCCAGCGGCCCAACGCGGTCGGCGAGACCGGCGCACTGAAGCGCTATGGCAGCGGCGTGCAGCCGACCTACGACCAGCAACGCGTTTAGGGGGAGACCGCATCATGCCTGATGGCATCAACGTCGATTACGACGGGCTGATTCCGAACAATGTCGGTCTCAACGAGGATCTGCGCGTGCGCAAGGCGCTGGAGACCTGGCATCCCGGCTATATCGACTGGTGGCACGACATGGGGCCGGAGGGCTTCCAGGAGGCGCTGGTCTATCTGCGCACCGCCATCAGCGTGGACCCCAAGGGGTGGGCGAAGTTCGATTACGTGAAGATGCCCGAATACAAATGGGGAATCCTGCTCGCCCCCGCGGTGGAGGGGCGCACGATCCCGTTCGGCAAGCACAAGGGCGAGCCGGCCTGGCAGGAGGTGCCGGGCGAGTACCGCGCCATGATGCGCCGGCTGCTGGTCATCCAGGGCGACACCGAACCGGCCTCGGTCGAGCAGCAGCGCCATCTCGGCGCGACCGCCCCCTCGCTCTACGACCTGCGCAACCTGTTCCAGGTCAATGTCGAGGAGGGCCGGCATCTCTGGGCGATGGTGTATCTGCTGCAGAAATATTTCGGCACGCAGGGGCGCGAGGAGGCCGAGGAGCTGCTGCGCCGCCGCTCGGGCCATGCCGATACGCCGCGCATGCTGGGCGCCTTCAACGAGGCGACGCCGGACTGGCTGAGCTTCTTCATGTTCACCTACTTCACCGATCGCGACGGCAAGATGCAGCTCGAGGCGCTGGCGCAGTCGGGCTTCGATCCGCTGAGCCGCACCTGCCGCTTCATGCTGACCGAGGAGGCCCACCACATGTTCGTGGGCGAGACCGGCGTGTCGCGCGTCGTCGAACGGACCTGCGAGGCGATGCGCGCGGCAGGCATCACCGATGCCGGCGACATCGCGGCGGTGCGGGCGCTGGGCGTGATCGATCTGCCGACCATCCAGAAGAAGGTGAACCTGCATTTCTCGCTGACGCTCGATCTGTTCGGCAACGAGATCTCGACCAATGCGGCCAACGCGTTCAATGCCGGCATCAAGGGGCGCTACCGCGAGGACAAGCTGGCCGATGACCATGCCCTGCTCGACGCGACCTATCCGGTGCTGCGCTGCGTCGGCGGCGCGATCGTCGAGGAGCAGGTGCCGGCCCTGTCGGCGCTGAACATGCGGCTGCGCGATGATTTCGTGGCCGATGCGGCGGGCGGTGTCGGGCGCTGGAACAAGGTGATCGAGAAGGCGGGAATCGGCTTCGCGCTCGCCCTGCCTCATGTCGCCTTCAACCGGGCCATCGGCGAGTTTGCCGCCATCAAGGCCGATCCGGCCGGGCGCATCCTGGATGCCGCGGAATGGGCGGCCGGGCGGGCCGCGTTCCTGCCGACGGTGGAGGACAATCTCTACATCACCAGCCTGATGAAGCCGGTGCAGGCAAGCGGCGAGTATGCCGGATGGATCGCGCCGCCCAAGGCGGGCATCGACAACAAGCCGGGCAATTTCGAGTATGTGAAGATCCACGAATAGGGCGGGGCGGAGCGGGGCAAGCCGATGAACGCCGTGCTGAAGCAGCATCTGATCGATCCGGAGATCTGCATCCGCTGCAACACCTGCGAGGCGACCTGCCCCGTCGGCGCCATCACGCATGACGCCAACAACTACGTGGTCGATGCGGGAACCTGCAATTTCTGCATGGATTGCGTGGCCCCCTGCCCGACCGGCTCGATCGACAACTGGTTCCTGGTGCGCGCGCCCTACTCGCTCGACGAGCAGTTTTCCTGGCAGGAATTGCCGCCCCGCGCGCCGGAGGCGGCGGAACCGGCCGATGCGCTGGATGACGAGGCGACGGCACTGCTCGCCGAGGCGCATGCGCGGGCCGGCGGGCGGGCGCGCGCGCCGGCCACCGCCTCCAAGCCGCGCATCAACCTGTTCAATCGCGAGACGCCGGCGAAGGCCAGGGTGACGGGCAATTTCCGCATCACGGCGGCCGATGCGTCATCGGACGTGCGGCACATCATCCTGGATTTCGGCGCGGTGGCCTTTCCCGTGCTGGAAGGCCAGTCGATCGGCATCCTGCCGCCGGGGCATGACGGGCAGGGCCGGCCGCACGCCATGCGGCTCTACTCCATCGCCTCGCCCCGCGACGGCGAACGACCCAACACCAACAACATCTCGCTGACCGTCAAGCGCGTGCGCGAGCCGCGCGCCGATGGCGGCATCTTCGCCGGCATCGCGTCGAACTATCTGTGCGACCTGCCGCTCGGCGCCAGTGTCGGCGTGGTGGGGCCGTTCGGGGCGACGTTCCTGATGCCCGACGACCCGGATGCCGACATCATCATGATCTGCACCGGCACCGGGGCGGCACCGTTCCGCGGCTTTACCGAACGCCGGCGGCGCATCGGCACCACCTCGCGCGGGCGGCTGCATCTGTTCTTCGGCGCGCGGACGCCGCAGGAGCTGCCCTATTTCGGGCCGTTGCAGAAAGTGCCGACCTCCGTGCTCGACCAGGAGCTGGTCTATTCGCGCCGGCCGGGGACGCCGCGCGAATATGTGCAGGACCGCATGCGCCAGCGGGCGGCCGATCTGGCGGAGCTGGTGCGGCGGCCGACCACGCATGTCTTCATCTGCGGTCTGCGCGGGCTGGAGGAGGGCGTGGAGCAGGCGATGGCCGATATCGGCCGGCAGTACGGCATCGACTGGCCGGCATTGCGCGCCGGGATGCTGGAGGACGGGCGCTACCACGCCGAAACCTACTGATCGCCGAGCAGCCTGCGCAGTTCAGCGAAGCTTTCGGCCTCGCTCCTGGCCGAGGTGTCCAGCTCGAGATCGGCCATGGCGTAGAGCGCCTCGCGGCTGGCCAGGATGGCGCGCAAATCGTCCATCGCCTGGCGGTTGTCGCGCATCGGCCGCAGGTCGCCCTGGTCGATGACGCGCTGCATGTGCTCCTCCGGCGAGGCGCGCAGCCAGACGGTGCGGCAATGGCTGATCAGCAGGGCGAAGGTGACCGGGTCGGCGACGATGCTGCCGCCGGCGGCGATGACGGCGCCGCCGGGGGCTGCCACCAGCCGCGCCAGCGCCGCGCGTTCCAGCTCGCGGAAGCCGGCATGGCCGTGGCGGGCGAAGACGGCGGGCAGGTCGAGCCCGGCCTCGCGGGCGATCGCGCCGTCGAGCTCATGGAAGGGCACGCCGCGGGCGGCGGCCAGGCGCGGGCCGAGCGAGGATTTGCCGGCGCCGCGCAGGCCGACGAGGGCGATGCGCGCGGCGCGGTCGGGTGCCGCGCATTGCGCCTGCACGAGCAGCCGCGCGGCGCGCTGGCGCTCGCGGTCAAGCCCGGCCATCAGCCCTTCGAGCAGCACGCTGTCGGCCGAGCGGGCCGGATGGTCGATCAGCAGGTCGGTCGGCGCGATGGCGAGTGCCGTGGCGACGGCGTGCAGCACCAGCACCGAGACGTTGCCACGGCCGGCCTCCATCTGCGCCAGATAGCGCTCCGAGACGCCGGATTGCTCGCTGAGCGCCCGGCGCGTCATGCCCCGCCGGGCGCGGGCGACGCGGAGGCGCTCGCCGATCTCGCCGAGCAGGGCGGCGTCGGCGACGGCGAGTTCCTCGACGAAGGGATCGGGGCGGGGTTCGGGGTGGCGCATCGGCGGGCTCGGCGTCGCGGCCTAGCGGTCTCCGAGTTCGAGGGCGGCGCCGGGGGCCGCGAAGGGGGCGAGGCGGGCGGCGATGTCGGCGGCGCCCGGGCGGGGGCCGCGGGTGTGGGCGAGCAGGGCCGCGCGCATCGCGGCCAGATGGGTCGCTGTGGTGCCGCAGCAGCCGCCGATGATGCGGGCGCCGGCATCGACCGCGAGGCACGCAAATTCGGCCATTAGCGCGGGGGTCGCGGGATAGGTGGCCCGCTCGCCGGCGATGTGCGGCAGGCCGCAACTGGCCTTGGCGACGATGACGGCCTCGGGCAGCGCCTCGGTGAGCGCCAGCACCGAGACGAGCACATCCGCGGGCCCGGCGCCGCAATTCACCCCGAGGGCCTCGAGCGTGCCCGGGAAATCGGGGCTGGCCGCGGCAAGGGCCGTGGGCGTGAGGGCGGGGCCGAAATAAGCACTCACCACATAGGGAAGTTCGGCGGCGGCCGCGGCGGTGGCGGCGGCGCGGATTTCGGCGAGCGAGCCCATCGTCTCGATCCAGATGAGCTCGATGCCGCCATCCTTGAGGCCCTCGATCTGCTCGCCGAAGATCGTGATGGCATCGGCGTCCGAGAAATCGGCGCCGATCTGCTCGCCGGTGGGGCCGACGCAGCCGGCGACGAGGATGTGGCGTTCGATGGTGTCGCTCACCGCGCGGGCGTGGCGTGCGGCGAGGACGTTGATGGCGTGGACGCGATCCTCGGCATCGTGGCGGCGCAGCCGGGCCGCGTTGGCGCCAAAGGAGTTGGTGAGGATGATGTCCGCGCCGGCATCGACGAAATCCTGGTGCAGCCGCCGCACGGCGCGCGGGTGGGTCTCGTTCCACAGCTCGGGCGCGGTCTCGGCATCGAGCCCGCGGGCGCGCAGGTTGCTGCCGAGCGCGCCATCGGCGAGCAGCCAGCTCCGCTCTTCCAGGAATGCCTCGATCATCGCCGCCATCCCGTTCGCCCGACCGGCCTGCATTCTCCGCGTCCGCGCCCCCCCTGTCCAGTTTTCCGCGCCCCTGCAGCCCGCCCCGTCGGGGGCTCGCCAGGCACGCGCCTTGCGTGGTGGAATGCGGGGCCGCGGGCGATGGAGTGAGGCATGGGGTTCTGCTGGTTTGCCGAGTTTGACGCCGCGGCGCCGGCCGGGCTGGCCGCCGCCCTCGCCGGAGTGGCCGGCATGGCGCGGGCGCTGATCCACACGCCGGCGGCCACGCATGACCCGTACCTGGACGATGGCGCGCCGCCCGCGCTGGTGCTGCAACTCTATTTCGACGAGATCGCCGCCCTCGAAGCAGCCATCGCGCCCGGTGGGCGGCTGGCCGCCCTGCCCGGCCTGGCGCGCCAGCAGGCAATGCTGGTGCGCCCCTTCGCCGTGCCCGATGCGCGGCTGCGCACCGCGTCGGGCGCGCCGCATTGCACCTATCTGGTGGCCTATCAGGGGGTGGCCGAGAATCTCGATGCGTGGCTCAGCCACTACATCGCCCATCACCCGCCGATCATGGCGCGGTTTCCCGCCATCCGCGCCATCGAGATCGCCACGCGCATCGATTGGTGCGGCGGCCCGCCGGCCGCGCGCGTGACGCATATGCAGCGCAACAAGGTGGTGTTCGACAGCGCCGATGCCTTGACGGCGGCGCTGAACTCACCGGTGCGTCATGAAATGCGGGCGGATTTTCAGAATTTTCCGAGTTTCACCGGCCCGACAACCCATTTTCCGATGCTCACCCGGAGCCTGCCCGAAGATGGGTTGCCATGAACGCCATGGCGCGGCGCAGGAAATAGGGGTTGCTCCAGACCGTGGTGTGGTCGTCATTGGGCAGCACCAGCAGGTCGAAATCCTTGTCCGCCGCGATCAGGGCGGCGGCCAGTTGCAGCGTGAGGGCGGGGTGGACGTTGTCGTCCATCTCGCCGGTGGCGAGCAGCAGGCGGCCGCTCAGGCGGTCGGCGCGCGGCGGATTGGCGGCGGCGTCGAAGCTGGTGGTGCCGTCCGGATGGCGGATGAAAGGGCCCTGGAATTTCTCGCTCCAGGCGAAGCTGTAGCCGCGCTGGTCGTGATTGCCGGAGCTGGCGACGCCGGCATGGAAGAAATCGGGATGGTCGAGCAGGGCGCGGACGGTGGCGTAGCCGCCGGCGGAATGGCCCATCATGCCAACGCGGGCGAGGTCGATGAATTCGTGCCGGCGGGCGAGTTCGCGCAGCACGGCGATGTGGTCGCCGAGCGTGCCGGGATCGTCGAGCCGGCGGTAGCTGGCATCGTGGAAGATCTTGGCGCGCAGCGGGGTGCCGCGGCCGTCGATATTGACGACGACGAAGCCCAGCTCGGCGAAGACCTGCGGGATGCTGGTGCGGAAGAGCTCACCGGGATCGTCGCTGAGGGAGGCGGCGGGCGTGATGCCGCGCTGGGGCCCGGGGTAGATGTAGTCGATGACGGGGTAGGAACGCGCCGGGTCGAAATCGGTGGGCAGCCAGAAGGCGCCGTACAGGCTGGTGTGCCCGTCGGCCGCGGTGGCGCGGAACGGCGTCGGCCAGCGCCAGTCGCGCGCCAGCCCGGGCGCCAGCGATGCCTGCGCCAGCACGCGCACCAGGCTGCCATCGGCGCGGCGCAGGCTGGAGACGGGCAGCCGGTCGAGGGCGGCGTTCGTATGCACGAAAAAGCGCCCCGAGGGGGCGCGCCAGGCGCCGATTTCGGGCGCGGGGCGGATGTGGTCGCGCGCGGCGCGGCGCACCGGCATGGCGAGCAGGGTTTCGCCGCCGCCCTGCGTCAGGCGGGTGAGGCCGCTGCCGTCGAAATTGATGCGGCAGAGCTCGCGGTGATAGGGGCTCGCCGCCGGATCGATGCCGGCGGCGAGAAACTCGACCTGGCGGTTGGCGGGATCGACATGGGCGATGTCGCGCACCATCCATTCCCCGCCGGTGATGCGCCCCTTGAGCGCGCCGGTCTGCAGATCGTGCAGATAGAGATGCGCCCAGCCATCGCGCTGGGAGAACCAGATCACCTCGTCGCTGGCTTCGAGCACGCGGATGTTTGGCAGGCCGGCCACCGAGAGGTTGGTGTCGATGAAGGTGTCGGCGGTCTCGGAGAGAACGTGGCGGACGGTGCCGGTGGCCACGTCAAGCTCGGAGAGATTGAGCAGGCGGCTGAGACGGTCGCGGTCGAGGAAGAAGACGCGGCTGCCATCGGCGCTCCACCACGCCTCCCCCTGCTCGATGCAGGTCATCACGCCGGTGAGCAGGGGGGCACCACGGGCCGGGGTGATGACGCCGCTCTGCACATCGATGACGACGAGGCGTTCCATCGGCAGGTTGGCGTCGCCGCTATTGGCGACCTTCAGCATGTGCAGCACCGGGCGGGCGCTGCCGTCCTGCGGCACGTGCTGGACCAGCGGCCAGTCGGCCAGCGCGCGCTCGTCGAGATGCGAGGTCAGCAGGCGGCGGGAGTCCGGCGACCACAGCGCGACCGCCGGCAGCGTGATGCCGCGCCGCGCCAGCGAGACGGTGGTGAGGTTCATATCGGGCGATTTGCCGTAGGCGTGGTGGGGGGCGCCGTCGAAGGTGAGCTGGCGTTCGAGGCCGTTCTCGCGGGCGCGGAGCCACAGATCGTTGCCCCGGCAAAAGGCGGCGAGCCGGCCATCGGGCGAAATGGTCTCGCCGGGCCGGTCGGGGGGGCGGGCGGTTTCGCGCAGCACGTCGCCCGCATCGGTGAAGCCGCGCGGGCCGATATGGAAGGCCAGGCTGGCATCGGCGGCGATGTCCAGATCCTCCAGCGGCAGGGCGTGCGGCTCGGCGGCGATGCCGTGGGCGGCCAGGGCGCGGGCTAGGCGCGCATGGTCGAAGGCGGGCCGGGTGGCGCCGGTCTCGGCATCGACCAGGGTGAAGGTGACGCCGTCCGGCGCCTCGTGGCGATACCAGAAGCGGTCGGTCTGGCCGATCCAGTGCGGGCGGAGCTGCGGATTGTACAATCCGGCGCGGACGGCCTGCGGCAGGAAGCGCGCGGCGCGGGCTTGCAGATCGGCGGGCAGCATGGAGACCTCCTCCGGGGTGGCGCGGCGTCAGTCGAACAGGCGGCCGCGCGAGACGGCGAACTCCTCCACCGCGGCGACCAGCCCGTCGGCGTCGGCGGCGGTCAGCGGCAGGGAGAGCGCCATCATACCGCGCCGGGCGATCCAGAAGCCGGCCTTCTGCAGATCGAGGAAGAACAGATCCGCCGCCTGCTTGTTCGATCTGGCGGCGTCCTCGGGCCGATGCAAGGGCTCGCGCGTCATGTGCACGGCGAGCATCGAGCCGATGCCGGTGAACTGCATGGCCACGCCGTGACGGGTGGCCACCGCGTTGAGGCGGGCGCGCAGATCCTCGCCCATGGCGTTCAGGGCGCTGGCGGCCTGCGGCGTGTAGACCTCCGTGAGGGCCGCGAGGCCGGCGGACATGGTGAGCACATTGTTGTTGAAGGTGCCGGCGTGGGGCAGCGCGCCGGGCTGGCTGGGATCGAAGCGCGCCATCAGGTCGGGGCGGCCGCCGAAGGCGCCGAAGGACATGCCGCCCCCGACATATTTGCCCAGCGTGGTCAGGTCGGGCGTGACACCGAGGATGGATTGCAGCCCGCCCGGGGCGAGCCGGGAGGTCATCACCTCGTCGAAGATCAGCACGATGCCGTGGCGCGCGGTCTCGGCGCGGAGCAGGGCGAGGAAGTCCGGCCGGGCCGGGATGCAGCCGCCACCGCCGAGCATCGGCTCGAGGATCACCGCGGCGAGATCGGCGCCGTGGGCCGCGAGCAGGGCGGCGGTCGCCTCGACGTCGTTGTAGGCGCCGATCACGAAATCGAACGGCGCGTTGATGTTCGCCCCGGGCGAGAACATGAACACCGCGCCGTGATAGCCGTGGCGAAAGGCCATCACCTTGCGCCGGCCGGTGGCGGCGACGGCGGTGGACAGCGCCAGCAGGTTCGCCTCCGTGCCGGAATTGGTGAAGCGCAGCAGCCGCATGCTGGGAAAGCGCGCGCGCACGGCGTCGGCAAAGCGGGATTCGAGGGTGTTGTGCCCCCCCAGGCTAATGCCGCCCTCCATGGCGCGGCTGACCGCGGCGCGGATGGCGGGGTGCGAGTGGCCGGCGATGCCGGCGGTGAACTCGCCGAGGAAATCGGTATAGGCGTGGCCGTCCACGTCCCACAGGGTGGCCCCCTCGCCGCGCACGAAGGCGAGCGGGAACGGGTCGTAATAGAGCACCGAGCGGGTGTTGCCGCCGGGCAGGCTGGCGCGGGCGGCCTCGTGCTGGGCGAGGCTGGCGGGGTTGCGCGCGGTGTAGTCGCGCCGGGCCTCGTCAAGGGCGGCGTCGAGGGTGCTGTTGCGGGGCATCGTCATGGCGGCCATTCTCCGGGATGAACGCATCGCAGCGCGCCGCGCCGCGGCCGTCAACCATGGGAGAGAGACGATGAGCGGACAGGGACGGATTGCGCTGGTCACCGGGGCGGGCAGCGGCGTGGGACGGGCGGCGGCGCTGGCGCTCGGGGCGGAGGGCTACAGCGTGGTGCTGGCCGGCCGGCGGGGCGATGCGCTGGCGGAGACGATCGGGCTGGCGGCCGGCGATGGCGCGCGCATGCTGGCGGTGCCGACCGACGTGACGGACCCGGCCTCGGTGGCGGCACTGTTTGCCCGGACCGAGGAGAAATTCGGCCGGCTCGACGTGCTGTTCAACAATGCCGGCGGCAATGTGCCGA
Organism: Rhodospirillales bacterium; assembly: GCA_018971455.1. GTDB lineage: Bacteria > Pseudomonadota > Alphaproteobacteria > Acetobacterales > Acetobacteraceae > REEB85. Next base: position 16,891 of record JAGXAV010000003.1, on the reverse strand, counting down.
CCACCAATTTCGGCGACATGACCTGGGAGCAATGGGCCGGCGTGGTGGCGGTGAATCTCAATGGCGCCTTCCTGTGCGCCAATGCGGCGTTTCGCATGATGCGCGCGCAGACCCCGCAGGGCGGGCGGATCATCAACAACGGTTCGATCTCGGCGCACACGCCGCGCCCCGGCTCGGCCGCCTATACCGCGACCAAGCACGCCATCACCGGGCTCACCAAGACCATCTCGCTCGACGGGCGGGCCTTCGGCATTGCCTGCGGCCAGGTGGATATCGGCAATGCGGCCACCCCGATGACGGCGCGCATGGCGCGCGGCGTGCCGCAGGCGGACGGGACGATGGCGGTGGAACCGACGATGGGGGTGGACAATGTCGGCCGCGCCGTCGTGTTCATGGCCGGACTGCCGCCGGATGCGAACGTCATGTTCATGACGGTGATGGCGACGCTGATGCCGTTTGCCGGGCGGGGCTGAGCCGGGGTCAGTTCGCCCAGATCTTCCACGGCGCCTGGCCGGCGGCCCACAGACCTTCGAGCATGGTCTTGTCGCGCAGCGTATCCATCGGCTGCCAGAAGCCGGTGTGGCGGAAGGCGGCGAGGTGCCCGTCCGTCGCCAGGCCCTCGAGGGGGGCGGTCTCCCACGGCGTGCCGTCCCCGTCGATGCGGGACAGCACGCCGGGGTGCAGCACGAAGAAGCCGCCATTGATGAAGCCGTTGTCGCCGGGCGGCTTTTCCGTGAAGCTCGCCACGCGGTCGCCATCCATCAGCAGGGCGCCATAGCGCCCGGGGGGCAGGACGGCGGTGACGGTGGCGAGCCGGCCATGGGCGTGATGGAAGGCGATGAGGGCCGAAATGTCGATATCGGCGACGCCGTCGCCGTACGTCATGCAGAAGCATTCATCGGGATCGAGATAGCGGGCGAGGCGCTTGAGGCGGCCGCCGGTCATCGTCTCGCGGCCGGTATCGACCATGGTGATGCGCCAGGGCTCGGCGTAGTTCTGGTGGTAGGTGATCTCTCCGCGCCGCGCGTCCACCGTGACGTCCGAGGCGTAGAGGGCGTAATTGGCGAAATATTCCTTGATCATGTCGCCGCGGTAGCCGAGGGCGATGACGAAGTCGTTCACCCCGTGCGCCGAGTAGATGTTCATGATGTGCCACAGGATCGGCCGGCCGCCGATCTCGATCATCGGCTTGGGGCGCAGATGCGATTCCTCGCTGATGCGCGTGCCCATGCCGCCCGCGAGGATGACGGCCTTCATGGGGCGATCCGGCGCAGAAAACATTTCGGCCAGTAGGTGACGCGCTCGCGCACCGCGCCCTCGTTGAAGGTGAAGCCCGGCTCTTCGAGAAGGAAATCCGACCGGCCGGCCAGAAAATCGTCGATCGCCGAGAGCGGGTTGTTCCAGCTCCAATCCGCACCGGTGCGCGGGGCGCCGGCGACCTGCTGCATGATGCCGTCGCAGGCGACGAGGTAGGAGCCAGGGCTGACCAGGGGGGCGTAGAGTTCCAGCTCGGCGCGCACGTGGTCGCGGGCGTGGTTGCTGTCGAGAATGACGAGCGCCGTGGCATCCTTCGGCACCAGGGCGCGCACGCGGGACACGGTTCCGGCGGCGATGGAACTGCCCTCGACCAGCGCGATGCGCCCGGCCATGGGGTGCGCCTCGATGGCAGCGCGGTTATGGGCGCGGATGTCGATGTCGATGCCGATGACGCGGCCCCGCTCCGCCCCCGGGGCGCACCATTCCGGCCCCATGGCGGCGAAGAGGCTGGCGTAGAACACCAGCGAGCCGCCATGGGCGACGCCGGTTTCGACGATGACGTCCGGGCGCAGGCGCCAGACCAGTTCCTGGATGCGGATCAGGTCTTCCGGGAGCTGGATGACCGGGCGGCCCATCCAGGTGAAGCCGTAGACGTATTTCACGTCCCAGCCGCAGCGCAGCCAGGCGGCGGAGACGGCGGCGAAGGCTTCCGGGCTGTCCATGGCATGGACGCGCCGCGTGCCGTCCGCCGACGCCACCATGACCTGGCCGAGAGTCTCGTCGATCGTGAGCATGCGGGCACAGTGCACCCGCCGGTGCTACCAAATCGTTAGCGGGGGCGCGGGGATCGGGCCGCTATCCGCGCCGGCGTTCCGTGAGCAGCAGCCCATCCTGCTTGAGTGCGGCGACCTCCTCGGCGGAGAAGCCGTGCGCGGCCAGAACCTCGTCATTGTCCTGGGCGAAGCGCGGCGGCTTGCGGCGGGTGCCGCCGGGGGTGCGCGACATCTTGATCGGCGTGCCCAGGCCGCGATAGCCGTCGAGCTCGGTGACCATGGCGCGTGCCGCGGTGTGCTCGGCGGCCATCGCTTCGTCCACCGCCAGCACCGGGCCGGCGGGCAGGCCGAGGCGGAGCAGGCGCAGCGTCAATTCATGGCCGTCCTGGCCGGCGAGAAGGTCAGCGAGCTCGGCAACCAGGGCGGCGCGGTTCTCGAGCCGGTCGGCATTGACGAGAAAGCGCGGGTCGTCCGCCAGGGCGGGCTTGCCGAGGGCGGCGCAGAGCTTGCGGAACTGCCCGTTATTGCCCGAGGCGATGAAGATCTCGCCCGTTCGCGTCTGGTATTTCTCGTAGGGCGCGAGGTTGGGATGGGGGTTTCCGGTGGCCTTGGGGCGCTTGCCGTTGAGGAAGAAATTGGCCGCCTGCGGATGCAGCAGCGCCATGCCGCAATCATGCAGCGTCATGTCGAGATACTGGCCGCGGCCGGAACGCCCCCGCTCATGCAGGGCCATCAGGATGGCGATGGAGGAATAGAGCCCGGTCGCCAGATCGACCACCGGCGTGCCCATGCGAAGCGGCCCGGTGCCGGGGTCGCCATTGATACTCATCAAGCCGGTCATGGCCTGGAGGATGGCATCGTAGCCGGGCAGGCCACCGAGCGGGCCCTCGGCGCCGAACCCGGAGACGCGGCAATGGATCAGGCCGGGAAAACGAGGGGCGAGGTCCTTTTCGTAGCCGAGGCCCCATTTCTCCATGCCGCCCGGCTTGAAGTTCTCGACCAGGACATCCGCCCCCTCGAGCAGGCGCAGCAGGACGGCGCGGCCTTCCGGGCGGGCAAGGTCGAGCCCGATGGAGCGCTTGTTGCGGTTGACGCCGATGAAATAGCTGGCGTCCGGCCCGTCGAAGGGCGGGCCCCAGTCGCGCACCTCATCGCCCTGGGGCGGCTCGATCTTGATGACCTCGGCGCCATGGTCGGAGAGGATCATGGTGCAGTACGGTCCGCCCAGCACGCGGGTGAGGTCGATCACCTTGATGCCGGCCAGTGCGCCCGGCGAGGTGGCGAGCCCCTTGCCGGCGGTGGGATTCATCGCGTCCATCAGGCGGCCTTCTCGTCGCTGCGGTGCCATACCTGCCGGCAGAATTGCGGGTAGGTCGCCAGCATTTCGTCACACACCGGCCCGCGCAGCAAGGCGAGTTCCTCTTCCGTCGGGTCGGCAGTCACGGGAGCATCCGCGCCGTCATAGGCGAAGCCGGTGGCCGCGCGGATGCTGTCCTGCGTCTCTCCCGGATGGCGGCTGGCGAGGCGGAACCGCCCGGCTGTGGCGTTGAAGGAGAAAATGCATTTACCGGTGACCAGCGCCTGCGCGGTGCCGCGGCGGAACACGCCCGGGGCGGAGAGACCGGGGGCGGAGACGATGTCCACGCGGGGCACCAGCACGCGCGGCGAATGCTCCTCGCGGAACAGGATGGTGCGCGGCGTCATGAAATACATGAAGGCCGAACCGAAACTGCCGGGGAAGCGCGCGGCCCTGCCCGGCCATTCGCCGGTGCCGATGAGGTTGAGGTTGGCCTGGCCATCGATCTGCCCGCCGCCGAGGAAGAACAGGTCGATGCGGCCCTGGCCGGCAAGGTCGAACAGCTCGCGCGTGCCTTCGGTGAAGGGATTGCCGGTGGGGCGATGGAGCAGCGAGAGCCGCACGTCATGGCCGAGCTTGCGGACCAGCCAGCTCGCCGCCGCCGGGATGGGGCTGGCCGCGCCGACCGCGATGTGGCGCGCGGGCGGGGCCAGGGGGTCGAGAATGAGGCGGGCGATGGCGCCGATGAGGCGCTCGTGCGGATGGATGCTCATTCGGCCGCACTCGCGAGCGGGGCGGTGACGTACTGGGCGAGGTAGGTAGAGAATCCCTCCGCGGTGCGGGCCAGGCGGGCGTATTCGGCGATGTGGGCGGCATCCATGGCGTATTCATCGAGCAGGCCGATGGGCCAGGCGCCGCGCGCGGCGAGGGCGACCGCCTCGACATAGACGCCGTTGATGACGCCGGGGGCGAGGCGCTCATCCTCGAGGAGGTTGCCTTCGACCATGCGCTCGACCGTCACCAGCACGCGGCGCGAGGCATGGGCGATCGTCGCCAGCTCGCGCCGGCGGCCGACATAGATGTTGCCGTGGGCGTCGGCGCAGACGGCGTGGAAGGCGGCGATGTCCGGCGCCAGCGCCGGCAGCAGCAGGATGGGGTCTCCGCCATCGGCGAAGGGGTTGTCGATCACCTTCCAATCCGCGCGATGGGCGAGGATGTCGCTGCCGATGACGCCGCGCAGCGGCATGAAGGGCACGCCCTTCTCGGCGGCCTGCAACATGGTGTGGATGGCCGGGCAGGTGGCGTCGATCAGTTCGATGCTGCCGGCGGCGACCGCGGCGGCGAAGCGCGGCGCGGTGCCGGCCTCGCCGAGGGTGACGGCGCTGGTCTGCAGCGAGGCGACGCAGCCGGCGCCGATCAGCAGGTCCGTCGCATAGCCGGCGACCGGCACGCCGACCAGGCGCAGGCCGCGCGCGCGGCGACGCACCAGGGCGCGGGCGAAGGCCGCCGGGGCCAGCGAATTGTCCGGCGGCATGGCGAGCAGCGCGCCATCGGGCACCAGGGCGGCAAGCGCGTCGAGCGGGGTCGGGGTCATCGTGAGGTTCCTCCGCCGGCAGCTTACACCGCAAAGCCCGCGATGGCGCACCCCTTGGCGGCGCATGCCAGACCGCGCGAGGCCAGGCTGAGGGGTCAGGCCGAGGGGTCGGCGATCTCGATCCAGTTCGGGCCGGCCTCGGTGGGGTATTGGGCAAGGCGGGTGGGCGCGCCGGTTTCGCCGGCCAGGGCATAGACGCCGAGGCGGTTTTCCTCGAGCCCGGCGCAGAGCAGGAAGTGGCCATCGGGCGTGATGGCGAAGCCCCGCGGATGAGCCTCGCAGGGCAGCGCGCCGGCAGGGCGCAGCGTGCCCTCGCCGGGCGCGACGGCGAACCAGGCGAGGCGGTTGGTGCGGCGCTCGCTGGCATAGAGGAAGCGGCCATCCGGCGAGAGGTGCAGATCGGCCGCCGCCGCCTGGCCGGCCGGCATGTCGGGGAAGGCCACGGTCTGGCGGTGCGTCAGGATGCCTTCCGCGCAGCCGAAGACGTCGATGCTGGCATCGAGCTCGTTGAGCAGGAAGACCAGCCGGCCCTGTTCGCCGAAGGCCAGGTGGCGGGGGCCGGCGCCGGGCCGCTGCGGGGTGACGCGCAACGCGCTTTCCACCAGCCCGTGCGGGCCGAGCGGCCAGGTGAGCAGGCAGTCACCGCCGAGGCTCGTGGCATGGACGAAACGATTCTGCGGATCGGCCAGGATGCAGTGGGCGCGCGCGGGGGTGGCGATCACCTGCGCCGGCGGGGCCAACACGCCGCCATCGGCGCCGATCGCCGACACGCTGACCAGCGAGTGCGGGTAGGAGGCGGCAAGCAGGAAGCGGCCGGCACGGTCGGTGGCGAGATAGGCCATCGCCGCCGGCAGCGGGGCGAGGGCGAGCGGGCGCAGCGTGGCGGTCGCCGGATCGATCGCGAAGCTCGAGACGGCGTACGGCTCGGTGCGCTCGGCCGCGTAGAGCACAAGGCCCTGCGGATGGCGGGCGAGCGGCATGCTGAGGGCCGGCGCGCCGGTTCCGGGCACGGTGATTCCGGGCCTCGCGTGCAGCTCGCCGCTCGCGCGGTCCTGGGCAAAGACCATGATGCGGCGCGCGGCGGCGCAGGAGAGGTAGAGCAGGCGCTCGCCCAGTTCGGTCATTGGCGGATCAGACCAGATTGGCGTTGATGTAGTCGAAATTGATGTCCTCGCCGAGGCCGGGGGCGGTGGAGAGGTGGACGTAGCCGTCCTCGTCCATCGGGTCCGGGATGCTGTTGAGGTGGTCGGGCACCTGGTCGTAATCGAGGAAGGGATGCAGCAGGCCGCGCTCGTACCAGCGGCCGTTCTTCTGCACCGCGCACAGCGTGAGGTTGCCGGCGCCGCCGCCGTGAACCTCGCAGTTCATGCCGAAGGATTCGGCGAGATGGATGATCTTGAGGCTGGGCCCTATGCCGCCGACATCATACACGCCGGTGCGTAGGATGTCGCAGGCGCCGGCCTTCACCCATTCGGCGCGGACATGGAACTTGCCGTGCGCGGATTCGGGGCCGATCACCGGAATGTCGAGATTGGCGGCGAGCCAGGCGTAGGAGCTCATCGAGAACTCGTCCATCGGCTCCTCGTACCAGGCATAGCCGAGCTTCTCGATTTCCCGGCCGAGCCACAGCGCGTCGGTGCGGCTGTAGCCGTGATAGGCGTCGAGCATGAGCGGGAAGTCCGCGCCCACCGCCTCGCGCACCGCCGCACAGGCCTTCACGTCCATGCGGGGATCGGGCGCGAAGGAGACGGGCTTCATCCAGGTGTGCAGCTTGATCGCCTTGTAGCCGCGGGCGACCAGCCATTCGGCATAGCGGGCATAATCCTCCGGGGTTGCGAGGCCGCCGGCCATCTCGTCGCCGCACATGGTGCTGCCATAGGCGAGCACACGGTCGCGATAGGAGCCGATCATCTGATAGACCGGCATGCCGAAGCGGCGGCCGGCAAGGTCCCACAGCGCGAGCTCGACCGCGGCGAGGGTCCGGTCGGTGAGCTGGTCGGTGCTGCCGCGCTGCCAATGGGCGAGCCCCTGCCAGAGACGCTCACGGGCCAGCGGATCCTCGCCGATCAGCACGGTGCGCACGAAGCCGTTGATAAGGTGCGGGCGGACCACCTCGGGGGGCGCGAAGCAATGCCCCTCGCTGCCGTCATCGGCGACGATGCTGAGCAGGGACTGGCGCACCTTGTGCCGCTCGCCGGGATGGGAATGGCCGTCGCTGTCCTTGACCTGGCGGGAGGTGGTCAGGAAGTTGCGCACCTTGATATCGACGATCTTCATGTCTCGCTTCCCCGCTCCGGCGCCGCATATGGCGAGTTTCCCGAACCTCGAGGCTCGCCCGACACCGGCGGCTTGATTGCACCGCCAGTCATCATACAACATGATGGCAAGGCAACCGGGACGGGTCAACCCGCCGGCCGATGAGAGGGAGGCTTGCATGCTGCTCGGCACACAGGTTCAGATGCGCGACGATGCGGATTACCGGATGTGCGCGCAGCTCGGGGTGACGCATCTGTGCGCCGACCCGCCGGGCAACCCGCACCACTGGAGCGCCGAGATTCTCGCGCGTCACCGCGCGCATGTCGAATCCTTCGGATTGTCGCTCGACATGGTGCAGCTGCCGTTGTCTTCGCGGCCGATCGAGAAGCAGGACAGCCCGCATATCCTGCTCGGGCAGAGTCCGGAGCGGGACCGTGAGATCGATTCCATCTGCGCGCTGATCGAGCGCTTGGCCGCCGCCGGCATTCCGGCCGCCAAATACAACCTCAACATCATCGGCATTCCGCGCACGCCGGCCGAGCCCGGGCGGGGCGGCTCACGCAATGCCGCGTTCCGCTGGGAGCTGGCCGACCAGGCCGCCCTGCCCGGCCGGGCCGGCGTGGTGGGCGAGGCGGAGAACTGGGAGAGGATCGAATATTTCCTGGCCCGCGTGGTGCCGGTGGCGACCGCGTGCCGGGTGCGCCTGGCCTGTCACCCGCACGACCCCTACACGCCGCCGGGCTATCGTGGCGTGACGCGCGTGCTTGGCACCGTGGAGGGGCTGCAACGCTTCGTGCAGATGCACGAAAGCCCGTTTCATGGGCTGAATTTCTGCCAGGGAACGGTGTGCGAAATGCTGGACGACCCGGCGCGCGACATCTTCGACGTGATCCGCTGGTTCGGCGCGCGGGGCAAGATATTCAATGTGCATTTCCGCAATATTCGCGGACGCCGCCTGAGCTTCATGGAGACGTTTCCCGATGAGGGCGACGTGGACATGGTGCGCGCCCTGCGCGCCTATCAGGAGACCGGCTATCCGTACATGCTGATGCCCGATCATGTGCCGCACACCGATGGGCGCGACCCGCAGGGCAGCGCGTTCGCGTTCTGCTACGGCTACATTCGCGGCCTGCTCGACGCGACGCGAGACTAGGGCATCCATGCCGTTCGGAGCACGTCCGACCTGATGCGCCCATCCGGTCGCATCGCGCCCTAGACCGGGCGGCGGCCCGACGCGCCGGCCATGTGGCGGTAGCGTTCCTGGCTGCGTTGCAGATGGGAGAGCATCGCGGCCCTGGCTGCCGGGGCGTCGCGGGCGACGATGGCGTCGTGGATCGCGCGATGTTCGGCCTGCACGCCACGCAGATAGGCCGTCTGTGCCGCCGGGGTCTGCGCCAGGACGCGAATGCTTTGGCGCGGAATGACGAGCTTGCCGAGATAATGCAGCACATCGACGAAGAAGGCGTTTCCGGCGGCCTCGGCGATGGCACAATGGAAGCCGAAATCGGCCTGCACCGCGGCATCGCCATGCGCCAGGGCGGCATCAAACGCCGCCAGCCGCGCCGCCAGTTCGCGCAGATGAGAAGCCTTGCGGCGCTGCGCCGCGAGGGCGGCGGCCTCCGTCTCGATGCTGGCGCGCAACTCCATCAGATCGAGAATGCGTGCGATGGAGGTGAGATTCTCGGCGTCGATGCGGAAGGGACGGTGCTGCGCATCGGCGCTGACGAAGGCGCCGACGCCCTGGCGCGTGATCACCAGCCCGTCGGCACGCAGGGCCGCCACCGCCTCGCGCACCACCGTGCGACTGACGCCGAGGCGCTCGCACAGGCGCTGCTCGGTCGGCAGCCGCGCGCCCGGCGCGAGTGCGCCGCTGAGGATTTCCTGGCGCAAGCGATGGACCAGATCCTCGGTGCGGCTGCGCGCGGGGGGCAGCGGCGCTTCGAGATTGCGCGTCGCCGCGGCTTCACGCCTGACAGAGCCGCCCGCCCGCCCGCGATGGTTCACGTTCGCCCCCCGACGGCGTTGCCCTGGCCCGCAGCGGATTGCTTGACAGGCGGCTTCGCCCCATGCTTGTCTTGTTGTCATATAACATGATGGTTTGCAAGCCGAAAGCATGAAGCGCTGGCGGCAGACCTCGTGAATTGCCCGATAGAGGCGGACGTCCGGAGGGAACCATGCGTCGCAGGAATTTTCTTGCCTTGTCGCTTTCAACCGCCCTCGCGCCGCAGGCATGGGCCGCGACGCTCGCCGAGGCGCCAGCGCTGGCAGCCCTGGTGAAGGCGGGCAAGCTGCCGAAGCTGGCCGAGCGCCTGCCGCAGCAGCCCGAAGTGGTGACGCCGGTTGCCAATGTCGGCAAGCACGGCGGCATTCTGCGCAATGCGCTGGCCGGCGATGCCGATCACAACGCGATTCTGCGCATCGTCGGCAACATGGGGCTGACCCGCTGGTCGCCCGATTTCCAGAAGCCGGTGCCCAACGTCGCCGCGGGCTGGGATGAGAGTGCGGATGCGCGCAGCTTCACCTTCAAGCTGCGGCCGGGGATGAAATGGTCCGACGGCCACCCCTTCACCGCCGACGACATCCTGTTCTGCATCAACGACCTCCTGGCCAACAAGGAATTCTTCGCCGTGCCGCCGTCGCAATATGTCGTGGCGGGCAAGCTGGTGACGGCGACGAAGCAGGACGACCACACGGTCACCTTCCATTTCGCTGAGCCCTACCGCATTTTCCCCGAAGTGCTCGCCGGCCCGCTCGGCCAGCATCCGGTGCTCTACGCCAAGCATTACTGCCAGCAATTCGTGCCGAAGTACAATCCCGGCGTCGCCAAGATGGTCGCCGATTCGCATCAGCCCAACTGGGCGTCGCTGTTCCGCGCCAAGTGCGGCGACATCGAGGTGCCGGCGCGCTGGGCCAATCCCGAGCGGCCGGTGCTCGATCCCTGGGTGGTCGAGCGCGGCTATACCGGCGGCACCACCGAGGTGACGATGCGGCGCAACCCGTATTTCTGGCAGGTGGACACGGCGGGGAACCAGCTTCCCTACATCGACGGCATCGATTTCAAGGTGGTCTCCAACGAGCAATCCATGCTGCTCGCGGTGATCGGCGGGCAGATCGACTTGCAGTTGCGCTACATTCCCAGCATCGGCAACAAGCCGATCCTCGCCCAGCATGCCGACAAGGCCGGGTATGTCCTGCAGCCGCTCACTCCCACGGATGCCAACGCGGTCTGCATCTATCTCAACCAGACCGACAAGGACGAGAAGCTGAAGGGATTGCTGACCAACAAGACCTTCCGCATCGCCTTGTCGCACGCCATGGATCGCGACAGCATCAACGAGATCGTCTTCCTTGGGCAGTCCAAGCCGTGGCAGGTGGCCCCGCTGCCCGGCGACAGCTTCTACAACGAGCAGCTCGCGACGCAGTACCTCAAATTCGACCCGAAGAAGGCCAACGAGCTGCTCGACTCGCTCGGCCTCAAGCGGTCGGGCACCGGGCCGCGCACCTATCCGGACGGCAGCAAGCTGTTCCTGACCGTGGATGTGATGGTCAACGAAACGGCGATGATCGACACCATCCAGATGGTCAAGAAGCAATGGGCGGATGTCGGCATCGATCTCGGCATCAACACCATGGAGCGCTCGCAATTCTACAATCGCGGCCAGGACAACGCCTATGACATCGACCTGGAAGCGGCGACCGGGGGCGTGCATCCGACCACCGATCCGCGGGCCTGGCTCGCGGTGCACCAGCTCGATTCCCGCCAGAGCATTCCCTGGGTGCAGTGGTACACCAGCGGGGGCAAGCTCGGCATCGCGCCCAGCGCGAGCATGCAGGAGCGGCTGAAGCTGTGGGACCAGTGGAAACAGACCGCCGACCAGGCCGCGGCCGATGCGCTGGTGAAGAAGATCCTGCAAATGGCGGCCGACGCGTTCGAGACGATCGGCACGGTGCAGGCGCTGACGGTGTTCGGCATTCGCAGCAAGCGGCTGATGAACGTGCCGGCCTCCATGCCCAATGGCTGGACCTATCCCAACCCGGCACCGACCCTGCCGCAGCAATACTACTTCACCGATGCCTAGCCGGCGCCGCGGTCGGGCCGGACAGTGAGCCGCTTCATCCTGCGCCGTCTGCTCGGCATGGTGCCGTTCATGGCGTTGGTCTCGATCACCTGTTTCGGCCTGATCAAGCTGCCACCGGGAGATTTCGCCACCAACTACGCGGCCTCGCTGGCCGCGGGTGGCGAGACGGTGAGCCAGGCGACGCTGCTCTCGATGCGCGAGCAGTACGGGCTGGACCGGCCGTTCCTGGTGCAGTACTGGCGGTGGATCGATGGCGTGGCGCACGGCAATTTCGGCTATTCCTTCCAGTGGCAGCAGCCCGTCTCCACCCTGATCTGGGGGCGGATGGGGCTGACGCTGCTGCTATCGCTGGCGGCGCTGCTGTTTACCTGGGCCATCGCTTTTCCGATCGGCGTCTACTCGGCGGTGCATAAATATTCGGTCTTCGACTACGTCTTCACCTTTCTGGGCATGCTCGGGCTCGCGGTGCCGGGTTTCCTCCTCGGTCTCGTGCTGATGTATATCGGCATCGCCTATTTCGGCGAGGATCTCGGCGGATTGTTCTCGCACCACTATCTCAACGCCCCGTGGTCCCTTGGGCGCGTGGCGGATCTGCTGCGCCATATCTGGGTGCCGATGGTCATTCTGGGAACCTCGGGCGCCGCCAGCCTGATTCGCGTGATGCGCGCCAACCTGCTGGACCAGCTGCACCAGCCCTATGTGGAGACGGCGCGCGCCAAGGGGCTCAGCGAGTTCACGCTGCTGCTGCGCTATCCGATCCGCATCGCGTTGAATCCGTTCGTCAGCACGCTCGGCTGGGTGCTCCCCAACCTCGTCTCCGGCTCCGTGATCATCTCCATCGTGCTGAACCTGCAAACCGCCGGGCCCCTGCTGCTACAGGCGCTGCTCTCGCAGGACCAGTATCTGGCCGGCGCCTTCCTGCTGCTGCTCTGCCTGCTCACGGTCATCGGCACGCTGGTCTCCGATATTCTGCTCGCTCTTCTCGATCCGCGGATCCGCATGCAGTGAGCGCCGCCATCGCCACCCGGCCCGACGCGCGCGATCCCGGCGCCGCCTCCCAGGCGCGGTTGATGTGGCGGCGCTTCTGCCGCCATCGCCTCGCGCTGCTCTGCCTCGGCGTCACGCTGCTGCTCTATGCGCTCGCCGCCGGTGCCGAGTTCGTCGCGCCGAGTGATCCGGATGCCACGAATGCGCGCATGGTGTTCCATCCGCCGCAGGTTGTTCACTGGCTCGTGTCCACGCCGGCCGGCTTTGCCTGGCGGCCCTTCGTCTATGCCGAGGCGCTGAAGCGGGACCCGGTGACGCTGGCGCCGGCCTATGTGGTCGATCCCACCCGACGCGTGGCACTCGGCCTGTTCGTGCATGGCACGCCCTATCGGCTCTGGGGCCTGTTGCGGAGCGACATTCATCTTTTCGGTGCCGTCGATCCCGGCGCGCATGTGTTCCTGCTCGGCGCGGACCGGCTGGGGCGGGACATGCTGAGCCGCATCGTGTTCGGCGCGCGGGTGTCGCTCTCGGTGGGGCTTGTCGGCGTGCTGTGCAGCCTGGTCCTCGGCATCGTCCTGGGCGGCATATCCGGATATTTCGGCGGGCAGACCGATTGGCTGATCCAGCGCGTGATCGAGTTCATCCTCTCGCTGCCGACGATTCCGGTGTGGCTGGCGCTGGCCGCAGCGCTGCCGAAGACATGGTCGCCGATCACCACCTATTTCATGATCACGCTGATCATCTCCCTGGTCGGCTGGACGCAGCTGGCGCGCGTCATTCGCGGGCGCTTCCTCGTGCTGCGGGGCGAGACCTATATCACGGCCGCCATGCTCGACGGATGCAGCCAGGCCCGGGTGATCTTCCGCCACATGCTGCCGGCGCTGACCAGCCACATCATCGCCTCCATCACCCTCGCGGTGCCGCAGATGATCCTGGCCGAGACGGCGCTGAGCTTTCTCGGGCTGGGTCTGCAACCGCCGGCCATCAGCTGGGGCACGCTTCTGGAGGAAGCGCAGAACGTCAACACGCTGGCCTCGGCCCCATGGCTGCTGCTGCCCGGCGTGGCGGTGGCGATCGCGGTGCTGGCGCTCAATTTCCTCGGTGACGGGCTGCGCGACGCGGCCGATCCGCATGCCTGACGCGGCAGCCAACCCCGCCGCGGACGGCGAGATCGTGCTCGATGTCGCCGATCTGTCCACGCAGTTCCGCGCCGGCAGCGCGACCTTGCGCGCCGTCGAGCGGGTGAGTTTCCAGCTGCGCCGCGGGCGTACCCTGTGCATCGTCGGCGAGAGCGGCAGCGGCAAGAGCATGACCGCGCGCTCCATCCTGCGCATCGTGCCGCATCCGGGCCGCATCACCAGCGGCGCCATCCGCTTCACGCCGCAGGGCGGTGGCGGCCCGTGCGTGGATCTGGCCACCCTGCCCGCCAAGGGCCGGCAGATCCGCGCCATTCGCGGGCGCGACATCGCCATGGTGTTCCAGGAGCCGATGACCTCGCTGAGCCCGATCCATCGCATCGGCTGGCAGATCGGCGAGGCGCTTCTCGCCCATGGGCTGGCGACCCGCCGGGAGGCGATGGCGCGGGCGGTGGCGCTGCTGCGGCAGGTCGAAATCCCCGATCCCGAGAGCGCGGTTGCGCGCTATCCGTTCGAATTCAGCGGCGGCATGCGCCAACGCGCCATGATCGCCATGGCGCTGGCGTGCAACCCGAAGGTGCTGATCGCCGATGAACCGACGACGGCGCTCGACGTCACCACCCAGGCGGAGATTCTGCGTCTGATCGCCCGGCTGCAACAGGCGCACGGGCTGGCCGTGCTGTTCATCACCCACGACATGGGGGTTGTCGCCCAGATCGCCGATGATGTGCTGGTGATGTACCAGGGCGAGGTGGTGGAGCGCGCGGACGTGCAGACGCTGTTCGCGGCACCGCAGCACCCGTACACGCGCAAGCTGCTCGATTCGGCGCGCCGGCTGGGCATGGCCGCCCCCTCGGCGCGCGTGCCGCGCCCGCCCGCCGCGCCGGTGCTCCAGGTCCGCGGGCTGAGCGTGACCTATCCCGGCGAGCGGCGGTTCCTGCGCCCGTCCCGCCCCGGCGTCGCGGCCGTGCGGAACCTCGATCTCGACCTGTTCGAGGGCGAGAATCTCGGCATCGTCGGCGAATCAGGCTCGGGCAAGACGACATTGGGCAGCGCACTGATCCGCGTGCTGCGGCCGAGTGCCGGACGCATCGACTACACGCCGCGCGAGGGCGGGCAGCTCGAGTTGGCCGGCGCGGATCGTGCCGGATTGCGGCGTGCGCACCGGCAGATCCGCATGGTGTTCCAGGACCCGTTCGCCTCGCTCAATCCGCGCATGACGGTGGGGCAGTGCATCGGCGAGCCGCTGCTGGTGAACGGGCTGATGCATGGCGCGGTGCTGGCGGCCCGGGTGGGCGCGCTGCTCGAACTGGTCGGGCTGCCGGCGGCGGCCCAGACGCGCTATCCGCACGCCTTCTCCGGCGGGCAGCGCCAGCGCATCGTGATTGCCCGTGCCCTGGCGCTCGATCCGCGGCTGATCATCGCCGATGAGCCGACCTCCGCCCTCGACGTGACGCTGCGCAGCCAGATCCTCGACCTGCTGCTGGCGTTGCAGCCGAAGCTCGGGCTGAGTTTCATCCTGATCAGCCACGATCTCGGGGTGATCCGGTATTTCTGCGACCGCATCGCGGTGATGTATCGCGGCGAGATCGTCGAGACCGGGCCGGCGGAGGCGCTGTGCGGCGCGCCGTCGCATGCCTATACCCGGGCGCTGCTGGCCGCCGTGCCGGAGGCCGATCCGGCGCGGCGCAACCTGATCGGCGTGGCGGGCTGACGCCGCCTCAGGCGGCGGGCAGTTTCACCGGGTGGCCGAGATAGCGTGCCATCACGTCGGCGGGCCTGCCGTCATCGATGATGCGGCCGCCATCCATCCAGATCACCCGCGAGCACCATTCCATGATGACTTCGGCGCTGTGGGTGGACAGCACGAGGATTTCCGCGCCGCGCACCATGTCTTCCAGGCGCAGGCGGGCCTTGTCCATGAAGTTCGCATCGCCGGCGAGGAACCACTCATCCATCAGCAGCACCTGCGGGCGGATGGCGGTGGCGAGCGCGAAGCCGAGGCGGACCACCATGCCGGAGCTGTAGATGCGCACGGGAAGGTCCATGAAATCGCCGAGTTCGGCGAATTCGCGCACATCTTCCTGCAGGCGCGCGATCGCGGCCCGGTCGAGCCCGCTGTAGAGGCCGCGCAGCATGATGTTCTCGCGCCCGGTGAGCTGCGGGTTCATGCCGAGATTGGGGTCGAGCAGCGCGTTCAGGCTGCCCTGCACCCGCACCGAGCCGGCCACCGGCTCGTAGATGCCGGCCAGCGTGCGCAGCAGCGTGGTCTTGCCGGCGCCGTTGCGGCCGACCAGGCCGAGGCGCTCGCCGCTGGAGAGGCTGAACGAAATGCCGCGCAGGGCCTGCACGACGACGCGGTGGCGGGCATCCGAGCCCATCCGCCCCGTGACCGTCTGCAGCACCAGCTTCTTCAGGCTCCGGCTGCTGGTGTGGTAGAGTGGGAAATCGACATCGACATCCGCGATGGAGATCCGGGCCTCGGTGGGGCGGCGCATCGCGCTCATACCCAGAAGGCGATGCGGTCGCGCACGCGGGTGAAGAGCAGCCAGGTGGCGCCGCAGAGCAGGACGGAGGTGAGGAGGGCCGAGGCATAGACTCCGGCATTCGGCAGCTGGCCGAGCAGCGGGGCGCGGATGATCTCGAGCAGCGTGTAGAAGGGATTGAACGGCAGCAGCCATTGGTGCGCGCCGACCAGCCTGGGCTGCCAGATCACCGGGGTGACGAAGAAGGCCATCTGCATGATGCTGCCGACGATCGGCGGAATGTCGCGAAAACGCGCGCAGAGCACGCCGAGCAGCAGCGTCACCGCCACGCCGTCGAGCAGCCAGACGAGGGCGGCGGGCAGGATGAGCAGCCAGTTCGCATCCGGCCAGTTGGCGAACACCGCGAACACCACCACGATCACGAGCATGTTGTGCGCCAGTACCACCAGGTTGCGCACCAGGATGCGCACCGCATAGAGCACGAACGGCATGCGCATCGAGCGGATGGTGAACTCGGCGCTGGTGTAGCCGGTGCAGGCCTCGGTGACCAGCGTGGCCAGGAAGCCCCAGAGCACCTGCGAGACGGCCAGGAAGGGCAGGTATTCGGCGACATCCATGCGGAACAAGGTGGCGTAGATCACCCCCATCGCGGCTACCATCACGCCGGTGGACAGGGTGAGCCAGAACGGGCCGAGCATGGAGCCGCGGTAGCGCAGCCGGATATCGAGCCAGGCCAGGGTCCAGCACAGGCGCCAGAGCTGGGCGGTCTCGCGCACGTCGCGCCAGGCGAAGGCCTGGCGGCGGGCGAAGCTGCGCCCCGGCGTCAGCTCAAGCGTGACGGCGCCGGCGGGTGCTAAGTTGGGAGCATCGATCATGGGGAGGCGGCGATAGCCGATTGGCCGGCCCGCCGCCTCCGGCGCGGTCAGGCCAACGCCGTCAGTCGGGGGCGGTCAGGCGCGCCAGCGCCCTCAGCCGGGCACGCGCGAGATATGGGTGAGCGCGCCCCGGGTCAGCACCACGCGGTCG
>JAGXAV010000175.1 GCA_018971455.1 Rhodospirillales bacterium | reverse complement strand
CGCCGCCGACCAGCCAGCACCGCAGCTACCGCCCGCAGACCTCACCCGATGCGGGGCAGATCGGGCGCGCCGTCGCGCTGCTGAAGGCGGCCAAGCGGCCGGTGATCTACACCGGCGGCGGCGTGATCAACGCCGGCGACGCGGCGAGTGCCGCGCTCGTTGCCTTCGTGCGCAAGACGGGCATTCCGTGCACCAGCACGCTGATGGGGCTCGGCGCCTACCCGGCCAATGATCCGCTGTTCCTCGGCATGCTCGGCATGCACGGAACCTATGAGGCGAATCTCGTCATGCATGGCTGCGATGTCATGCTCAATGTCGGCGCGCGCTTCGATGATCGGGTCACCGGACGGCTGAACGCGTTCAGCCCTGGCTCGCACAAGATCCATATCGACATCGATCCGTCCAGCATCAACAAGAACGTTCCCGTCGAGGTGCCGATCGTCGCCGATGCGGGGCTCGCGCTGTCGGCGCTGATGGCGGCGTGGGAGGCGGATGCGGCGGTGCCGGACCGCGCCGCCCTCACGGCCTGGTGGGCGCAGATCGAGAGCTGGCGCGGCATCGAGTGCCTGCGCTTCCGCCAGGACATGGCGAAGGGCGCGATCATCAAGCCGCAGCACGCCATCCAGCGCCTGTATGAGATCACCCGCGAGGGGGGCCGCGAGACCTTCATCACCACCGAGGTCGGCCAGCACCAGATGTGGGCGGCGCAGTATTTCCGCTTCGACCGGCCCAATCGCTGGATGACCAGCGGCGGGCTCGGCACCATGGGCTACGGCCTGCCCTCGGCGATGGGCGTGCAGATCGCCCATCCCGACGCGCTGGTGATCGACATCGCCGGCGAGGCCAGCATCCTGATGAACATCCAGGAGATGTCCACGCTGGCGCAGTATCGTCTGCCGGTGAAGGTGTTCATCCTCAACAACCAGTACATGGGCATGGTGCGCCAGTGGCAGGAATTGCTGCACGGCTCGCGCTATTCGGAAAGCTACACCGCCGCCCTGCCGGATTTCGTCAAGCTCGCCGACAGCTTCCACGGCGTCGGCCTGCGCGCGACCAGCGTGGATCAGCTCGATGACGTGATTCGCGAGATGATCGCCACCGACCGCCCGGTGATCGCCGATATCTGTGTGGATCAGAAGGAGAACTGCTTCCCGATGATCCCCTCGGGCGCGGCGCACAACGAGATGATCCTGGGCGCGGAGCATGGCGGCAACCTGCAGGCCGGCGGTGCCGCGAGCCTGACCGATGAGGGGCTGGTGCTGGTCTGAACCGGCGCGCCGCCGCCTCCCACAACGAAAAGTCCGAGATGCCAACACAAATCGACACCACGTTGCGAAGTGCCACGATGTCCGTTCTGGTCGAGAACGAGGCCGGCGTGCTGGCGCGCGTCATCGGCCTGTTCTCCGGGCGCGGCTACAACATCGACAGCCTGACGGTGGCGCCGGTGGAGGATGGGCGCAATCGCAGCCGCATCAACATCGTCACCTCCGGCACCGAAATGGTCATCGAGCAGATCAAGGCCCAGCTCGACCGGCTGGTGCCGGTGCACCGGGTGGCCGACCTCACGCGCGAAGGGCCGCACATCGCCCGCGAGATGGCGCTGATCAAGGTGATCGGGTCGGGCAACAACCGCGCCGAGGCGCTGCGGCTGGCCGATGCGTTCCGCGCCCGCGTGGTCGATGCCACCACCGAGAGCTTCATCTTCGAGATGACGGGCAGCACCGACAAGCTCGATGCCTTCGTTGACCTGATGCGCCCGCTCGGGCTTGCCGAGGTGTCCCGCACCGGGGTCGCGGCGATTGCGCGGGGGACGCGGATTATCTGACAGCGACAAGGACAGGCCGGGGGCGCTGCCCCCGGACCCCGGCAAAGGCGGCGCCTTTGCCATCCCACATCCAGGCGAAGGGCCGCACGGGCTCGCCCTGACCTTCGAAGTTCGAGACCTCACCAGGAGAAAGACGATGCGCGTATATTACGACCGCGATGCCGATGTGAACCTGATCAAGGCCAAGAAGGTGGCCATCATCGGCTATGGCAGCCAGGGCCATGCCCACGCCAACAACCTCAAGGACAGCGGCGCGGGCGAACTCGTCGTCGGCCTGCGCGCCGGCTCGGCCGGGGTTGCCAAGGCCGAGGCCGCGGGCCTGAAGGTGATGGACCCGGCGGACGCGGCGAAATGGGCCGATGTGGTGATGGTGCTGACCCCTGACGAGGGCCAGGGCGATCTGTATCGCGAGAAGCTGGCGCCGAACATGCGCCCGGGCACGGCGCTGGCCTTTGCGCACGGGCTGAACGTGCATTTCAACCTGCTCGATCCGCGCGCCGATATCGACGTGTTCATGATCGCGCCGAAGGGCCCGGGCCACACCGTGCGCAGCGAATACCAGCGTGGCGGCGGCGTGCCGTGCCTGGTGGCGGTGGCGCAGAACCCGAGCGGCAACGCCCTCGAGATCGCGCTCTCCTACGCCTCGGCGATCGGCGGCGGGCGCGCCGGCATCATCGAGACCACCTTCAAGGAAGAGTGCGAGACTGATCTGTTCGGCGAGCAGGTGGTGCTCTGCGGCGGCCTGGTGGAGCTCATTCGCGGCGGCTACGAGACGCTGGTGGAAGCCGGCTACGCGCCCGAGATGGCGTATTTCGAGTGACTGCACGAGGTCAAGCTGATCGTCGACATGATCTATGAGGGCGGCATCGCCAACATGAACTACTCGATCAGCAACACCGCCGAGTATGGCGAATACATCACCGGCCCGCGCATCATCACCGACGAAACGAAGAAGGAGATGCGCCGCGTGCTGGAAGACATCCAGAGCGGCCGTTTCGCGCGCGACTGGATGCTGGAGAACAAGGTGAACCAGGCCAGCTTCAAGGCCACGCGCCGCCGCAACGCCGCCCATCCGATCGAGGAGGTCGGCGAGAAGCTGCGCGCGATGATGCCGTGGATCGCCAAGAACAAGCTGGTGGACAAGAGCCGGAACTGAGGCGGCACGCGCCGCGCGGCGGATGCGCTCCGGCGACGGGCCCGTGCCCGTTGCCGGAGCGCCCTCCCGAGCGCTCCCTGGTCAGCCCGCCGGTCAGGCCGCCATGTCGTCCAGGCTCTCGCGCAGGGCCTGGTCGAGGATGGTGACGGCCCGGTCGATTTCCTGCGTCGAGACCGTCAGGGGTGGCGCGATCCGCCAGACCGAACCCCGCTCCGGGCGCCGGCGGATATTCATGCTCAATCCCATGTCGAAGCATTTCTTCGTCGTCCGGCCGCCCAGCTCGTGGTTCGGCTGGCGCGACTCGCGATCGCGCACCAGCTCGACGCCGAGAAGCAGCCCCTCGCCGCGCACGTCGCCGATCGCCTCGTAGCGCTGCTGCAACTCCTCCAGCCGCCCGCGGAGATAGCGGCCGATCGTCTGCGCGCGCTCGACCAGCTGCTCCGTGGCGATCGCCCGCAGCACGGCGAGCCCGACCTCGGCGGCGAGCGGGTCGGAGACATGGCTGGTGTAGAAGTTGAAGCCCCGGCGATGGGCGCTCTCCTCGATCGCCGGCGTGGTGATGGTCGCCGCCAGGGGCAGGCCGCCGCCGAGGGTTTTCGACACGCTCATGATGTCGGGCGTGACGCCGAAGAACGCGGATGCCGTCTTGTGCCCGATGCGTCCGAAGGCGGTCTGCGCCTCGTCGAAGATCAGCAGCATGCCGCGTTCGTCCGCGGCCTGGCGCAGCGCCTGCATGTAGGCGCGCGGCGGCACCAGCACGCCGCCGGCGCTGATGATCGGCTCGATGATGATGGCGGCCGGGCGCCCGGAGGACTGCATGTCGAACATCTTGAGGCCAAGTTCGAGGCAGGCGAGTGCCGATTCCTCCTCCGTGGCGGCCTTGATGTAGGGGCGGTAGGCATTGGGCTCCGGCATCACGAACACGCCGGGCATGGGCACGCCGTAGCCCTTGCGGTCGCTGGCGAAGGAGACGCTGCTGGTGCCGCCGGTCACGCCGTGCCAGGAGCCGCCGACGGCGAGGATTTCGTATCCGCCGGTGTGCAGCTTGGCCATGCGCAGTGCGGCCTCGTTGCTCTCCGCCCCGGTGCTGATGAACAGGGATTTGGACAGTCCGGGCGGCATCCAGTCCCGCGCCAGGGTCTGCCCGAGCTCGGCCACCACTTCGGGGATCATGCCGCTGAACAGGTGGAACGCCTTCAGCCCGGCCGCCTGGACGGCGGCGACGATGGCGGGGTGGTTGTGCCCGATGGTCGCGCACATCTGCCCGGAGGTGAAATCGAGAATCTCGCGCCCGATATCGTCGCGCACCACCGTTCCCTGCGCTGAGACGAACAAATTCGGGAACACGTCGCCGCCGTAGCGGACCAGATATTCCTTGGCGGCGTCACGCAGGGCGGGGTTCATCGGCGCTCCTTTTGACGGGCACGGTGGGTGGCGCGTGGGGCGGCCGGCGCGCCGCCCTTCGCCGCTACGGCGCGTTGCGCTTCAGCACCTCGGGATTGACGGTGTAGCCGGGGTCGATCGTGCCATCGACGAAATCGATCAGGTTGGCCGCGGCCCGGCGCGACATCTTGGCGTAGCATTCCTGCGCCGCCGCGGCATTGTGCGGGCTCAGCACGACGTTGGGCAGCTTCAGGAGCGGGTTCGCCGGATCCGGCGGCTCGCGCACCAGCACGTCGAGCCCCGCGGCTTCGATGGTGCCGGCAGCCAGGGCGGCGGCCAGCGCCGCCTCATCGACGATCGGGCCGCGGGCAGTGTTGATGAGCCAGGCGGTCGGCTTCATGCGCGCGAGGAAGGCGGCATCGACCATGCCGCGCGTGACGTCGTTCAGCGGGCAGTGCAGGGTGATCACGTCGGCCTCGGGCACGGCGGCGATCAGGTCGGGGGCCGGGATATGGCCGTCGGCGGCGATGCGCGGGGTGGGGAAGGCGGGGTCGTGCACCATCACCTCCATGCCGAACGCGGCGCAGAGGCGCGCGACACGGGTGCCGATGCGCCCGTAGCCCACCACCAGCACCCGCAGGCCGGCGAGTTCGTGCATGCGCCGTCCGGTTTGCACCATCCAGGTGCCGGCGCGCGCCGAGGCATCCATCTCCAGCGTGCGCCGCGCGGTGGCCAGCATCAGCATCATCGCGTGCTCGGCGACCGAGAGGTCGTTGGCGCCGTTCACCACGCCGACCAGCACGCCCTGGCGGGTGGCGGTGGGGATGTCGATGGTGTCGAAGCCGACACCGAAACGGCTGATCACGCGCAGCCGCGGGGCGGTGGCCAGGAGGGCCGCATCGACGCGTTCGAGCCCGACCATGATGCCATCTGCCTCGCCGATATGGGCGGCGAGCTCCTGCTGGAGCGGCGGGCCGCGGAACTCGGTGGTCAGCACGGTCAGCGCGATATCCTTGCGGGCTTCGAGCAGAGCCATGGCGGTCGGGTGCAGCGCCCGGCAGAGGACGATCTTGAACATGGGTTCCCCGCATGAGTGTGGTGGCCGGCGCGCGCCGACGCGGGCAGTTTGGCGGCGGCCGCCACGCAGGGCAATCCCGGTTGGCAGGCCGGCGCGTTGTCCGGTAGGTTGGCGGCGGCGGCGAGAGTGGCGGAACGGTAGACGCA
>JAGXAV010000174.1 GCA_018971455.1 Rhodospirillales bacterium | reverse complement strand
CCCGCGGTGCTACCTGGGGGCATGGCCAACTCCCCCCGCCCGCCGCGCGCGCCCTCCGGCGGCATCGCCCGCTACCTGGTGGTCGCGCAGGCATTGCAGCATGCCATCGAGGCCGGCACCTATCCGGTCGGGTCGCTGATTCCCACCGAGATGGAGTTGGCGGCGCATTTCGCCGTCAGCCGCCAGACGGTGCGCCAGGCGATCGGCCACCTGCGCCAGCAGAAGCTGCTTTCGGCGCGCAAGGGGGTCGGCACGCGCGTCGAGACGGCGCAGCCGGCGGTGGGCTATCATCATACGTTGCAATCCCTCAGCGAATTGTTTCGCTATGCCGAGCAGAACGTCTTCCGCGTCATCCGTGCCGAGCGGGTGATCGCGCGCGGCCGGTTGGCCGGCGAGCTGGCCTGCCGTGCCGGGCGGGCGTGGATGCGCCTGGATGGCCCGCGCGAGGTGCCGGGAGCGGCCGCGCCACTCGGCTGGCTGACGGTCTATATCGATGAGCGCTACGCTGATCTGGTGGCCGAGCCGCGCAGCCATGTCAGCGCCATCTTTTCGCAGATCGAGCAGCGCTATGGCGAGGCGATCGTCGAGGTGAGCCAGGAGATCGAGGCGGTGCTGCTCGATGCCGAGGCGGCGGAGCGGCTGATGGCCGCCCCCGGCAGCGCGGCCCTGCTGGTCATCCGCCGCTACTACGCGGCCGGCCGCCGGCTGATCGAATTGTCGCGGACGCTGCACCCGGCTGCGCGTTTCCGCTACGCCATGACGCTGCGTCGCCAATAGGCCGCCGCTCCGCCCCGCATCGGCCGGGCCGAGGCCTTTCGTGCGAGGTGCGGCGATCTGCTATCGTCAGTCGGAGGGAGGAGGGGGGCGTACCGGCGGCATGAAAACTCCTGTGGTTGATCGTGATGACACAGGCAGCCGGCCGGACCAGCCGCGTGGCCAGGCCGATCGGCTGCCTGAGCGGGTGGCGGTCCCTGGATTCTGCCTGATCACCTCCTCGGCCTATGTCGAGCAGGAGCTTTCGGCTGAATTCGGGCAGCTTCCGCCCTCCTTCCTGCCGCTCGGCGTCTCCCGGCTCTATGAAAGCCAGCTCGACCGGCTGGCCGATGCCGGTCCCATCTTCCTGACCCTTCCGGAGAGCTTTCAACCACCGCCGCACGACCTGGCCCGGCTGGCGGAGCGCGGCGTGAACCTCGTTCTGGTGCCCGATGGTCTGCGCCTTGGCGAAGCGGTGACCTACGCGCTGAATGTCATCGATGCGCCGCCCGGCCCGCTGCGCCTGCTGCATGGTGACACGCTGGTGGACGGCGTGCCGGCGGCCATGGCCGACATCATGGCGATCAGCCTGAACGGGGATGATTATTCCTGGGCGGAAGTCGAGCTGGATGACGAGCGGGTGACCCGCCTCGACGTCAGCCATGCCGGCAGCGCCGCGGGCGGAGCCCGTCCGGTTGCCTGCGGCTATTTTTCCTTCAGCGATCCGGCTTCCCTGGTGCGCGCCATCACCCGCGCGCGGGGTGATTTCGTCCAGGGGCTCAATCTTTACGCCGGCGAACATGCGGTAGCTGGCGTTCGCGTCTCGGATTGGCTCGATTTCGGGCACATCCAGACCTATTTCCGCTCCCGCCGGTCGATCACCACGCAGCGCTCCTTCAACATGCTCAGCATCGATCCGCTGGTCGTGCGCAAAGCCAGCACCGACCATGCCAAGCTGCGCGCCGAGGCGGCATGGTTCGCCACGTTGCCGCCCTCGGTGCAGGTATTCGCGGCGCGTCTGATCGAGCACGGCCAGGCGGATGGCGTGCCGTTCTACAGCACCGAATACCAGTATGCCCCGACGCTCGCGGAGCTTTTTGTCTTTGGCGGAATCGGGCGGCCGACCTGGCGCCGCATCATGACCTCCTGCGCGCAGTTCCTGGCCGCCTGCGGGGCGGTCCGGGGCGTCGGTTCCGGCGACGAGGCGATGCGCATCCTGTGTGTCGACAAGACCGCGGCACGCCTTGAGCGGTTTGCGGCCGATAGCGGCTTCGACATCACACGGCCGACGCGCTACCAGGGGCGCCCGCTGCCATCCCTTCTGACGATTGCGCAAACCACGGCGGCCGGCGTTGGCCTTGCCTCCGGACGGCGCGCCACCATCATGCATGGCGATTTCTGCTTCAGCAATATTCTCTATAACTCACGCGCCGGGCGGATCGTCACAATCGACCCGCGCGGCCTTGCGGGTGACCAGACGCCGAGCATTTTCGGCGATCTTCGCTATGATCTTGCCAAGTTGGCCCATTCGATTGTCGGCCGATACGACCATATCGTGGCCGGCCGCTACAGCTTCGCGCGCAACGACAGCCATGATTTTTCGATCGACTTCGAGGCGACCGCCCAGCAGGTCTGGCTGCAGGACGTGCTGGGCGATCTGGCGGTGGATGGCGTCGGCGGCGACAGCGGGCAGATCCGTGCCGTCACCATCCTGCTCTTCCTGTCCATGCTGCCGCTGCATGCCGAGCGGCCGGATCGGCAGCTCGCCTTTGTCGCCAACGCGCTGCGGCTTTTTCTCCGCATGGAGGGGGGCCCGGCGTGATCGTCATTCCCATGGCCGGGCTGTCGCGCCGCTTCAGCGAGGCCGGCTATCGCCTGCCGAAATATATGCTCCCGCTGCAGGGGCGTTCGGTCTTCGCCCATGCGGTGGCCAGCTTTGCGGCATATTTCCCAACGGATAGATTTCTGTTCATCGCCCGCCCCGTGGACGGCACGGAAGCGTTCATCATGCGGGAATGCGCCGCCCTCGGCATGGCCGATTTCCGCGTGGTGATGCTCGATGCGCCCACCGCGGGCCAGGCGGAGACGGTGGAGCGTGGGCTCGACCATGCCGGCATCGGGCCCGAGGCGTCCCTCACCATCTTCAACATCGATACGTTCCGGCCTGGCTTCCGCCATCCCGAGGCGGCATGGACGCGGCGGTCGGATGGCTATCTGGAGGTGTTCCGCGGCAGCGGGGCCAACTGGTCATATGTCCGGCCGGCCGGGGGCGATGAGCCGCTGGCCCTGGAGACGGCCGAGAAACGCCAGATTTCCGACCTTTGCTGCACCGGCCTCTATCATTTCGCACGGGCGGACGAGTTTCGCACCGCGCTGGCCGCCGAGCGGGCGGCCCCGTCGCTCGGCGAACGCTACGTCGCGCCGCTCTACAACCACCTGATTGCCGCCGGGCGGCGCATCCACTACGCCGAGGTGCCGCTCTCGGCGATCACCTTCTGTGGCGTGCCGGCGGAGTACGAGGCGGCGCTGGGCTGCGGCTGAGGGTCAGGCCTGCTCCTTGCACCAGCGGGCCACCTGCTCATGCGTGGCGAACCACACGCGGCCGCGCTGCTTGATGGCGCGGATCAGGCGCTCCAGGAGGACGATGCGGCTGCGATGGCCGATGACGTGCGGGTGCATGGTCAGCAGGAACAAACCGCCCTCGTTCCAGGCGCCATCGAACTCGGCGGTGAAGATCTCCTCCACCGCCGAGGGCGGCGTGTAGGGGCGCAGGCCGGAGAAGCGCTGCATGTTGAAATAGACCGCGTCGTCGCGGATCCATTCCGGTGGCAGCTCGACGATGCCGGTTGCATTGCCGTCGGCGACCAGTTCGTAGGGGTCGTCGTCGGCCATCAGGCTGCTGTCATAGAGCAGTTCCATCTCCTGGATGATGCGCAGCGTGTTGGGCGAGAAATCCCAGCTCGCCGTGCGCATGCCCACCGGCGGCCGCCCGGCCAGCCGGTCGAGCACGTCGGCCGCGCGCATCGAAAGATCGCGCTCGGCCATGTAGGTCAGGGTGGTGTTGCGCTCATGGATCCAGGAGTGGATGCCGATCTCGTGCCCGTCGGCGGCGATGGCGCGCACCTCCTCGGGATGCAGCAGGGCGGAGACGGCGGGGTAGAAGAAGGTCGCTGGAATCTGTTCGCGGTCGAGCACGCGGCGGATGCGGGGAATGCCCTGGCGGCTGCCGTACTGGCCCTGGCTGAGGCGCATCGGGCTCTCGTCGGTGTCGCGCAGGGGGATCGTCTCGTGATCGGCGTCGAAGGACAGCGCCACCGCGCATCGCGCGCCGCCGGGCCAGGCGCCGGGGGCGAGGCTGCGCCCGGCCCGCGCGCGCTCGACAATGCGCCGCCACACATCCTCCGGCCATTCCCAGGCCTCGCCCGAGGGGTGGCCTGGCGTTGCGGCTGGATTGGCGATCTCGTTCATCCTGGGCTGGTCTCCATCGGCATAGCGCCTATGCTGCCCTCCCGGCACCATTTGCGGAAGAGTTCATGTCAGCCACCGATCCTGCCCTGATGAGCGCCGAGGACCTCCTCGGCCATTATGCGCGCGCCAGCCTGAGCCCGATCGAGGCCCTTCAGGCCATCACGGAGCGGGTGGCGCGCCTCAATCCGGGCATCAATGCCTTCGCGGTGATGAACCCCGCGGCGCTCGCCGAGGCCGGCGCCAGCGCCGCGCGCTGGCAGGCCGGCCGGCCGATCGGCCCGCTCGACGGCGTGCCCTGCACGATCAAGGACCTGGTGGATGTCGCCGGCCTGCCGACGCGGCGCGGAAGCCGGCTGTCCGACCCGGCCCCGGCGGCTCTCGATGCGCCGCTGGTGCTCGGCCTGCGCGCCGCCGGCGCGGTCATCATCGGCAAGACGACGACGACGGAGTTCGGCTGGAAATCGCCCGGCGATTGCCCGCTGCACGGCATCACCCGCAACCCGTGGAACCGCAACCATACGACGGGCGGCTCGTCCTCCGGCGCGGGGGCGGCCGCCGCGGCGTCATTCGGTCCGTTGCATGTCGGCACTGATGCCGGGGGCTCGATCCGCATCCCGGCTGCCTGGTGCGGCGTGGTCGGATTGAAACCCAGCTTCGGGCGGGTGCCGCAATGGCCGCTCGGCGCCTTCGCCCCGGTGGCGGTCGCCGGGCCGATGACGCGCAGCGTGCGCGACGCCGCCCTGATGCTCTCGGCGATGGCCCGGCACGATCTGCGCGATCCGTTCTGCCTGCCCGATGACGCGCGCGACTGGAGCGCCGGCATCGAGGACGGCGTCGCGGGAATGCGGGTGGCGGTCATCCGCCGTCCCGGCTTCGACGCGCCGGTGGATTGGGAGGGGATCGCCGCGGTCGAGCAGGCGGCAGGCACTCTGATGGAGGCGGGTGCGGAGGTCGAGGAGGCCGATCCCGGGCTGCCCGACATGCGCGCCCTCTTCTCCCGCATCTGGGGCGTGGCGCTGGCCCGCCTGGTTCATTCCTTCCCCGAGACCCGCCGCCACATGCTCGATCCCGGGCTGCTCGAGGTCGCCACCGCCAACCAGGACGTGTCGGCGCACGACATGATGGAGTACGAGGCCCAGCGCATCGCCGCCGCCCACGCCATGGCGCGGCTGCACCAGCGCTACGACCTGGTGCTGAGCCCGACCGTTCCCAACCCGCCGCCGCCGGCCGATGCGCCAACCACCGACCCGGTCACGGCGCTGTGGCAGAACTGGGCGCCCTGGACCTGCGCCTACAACCTGACCCGCCAGCCGGCGATCAGCGTGCCGATGGGCTTCACGCAGGCCGGCCTGCCGCGATCCGTGCAGCTCGCCGCGGCGCT
>JAGXAV010000173.1 GCA_018971455.1 Rhodospirillales bacterium | reverse complement strand
GGTCGCGCGCGCGCGCGACGATGGCGAGCGCGTTCATGTTGGAGAGCTTGCCCTGATCGGTCGCCATGCCCGTCGTCGTGTAGCGTTTGACGTGCTCGATCGCGTGCATGCCCTCCTGAACGGCGAGGCGGATATCCGAGGCGCAGACGTCGTTCTGATAATCGACGAAGGCCTTCGCCCGGCGCGCGCCCGGCGCGCTGGTGTCGCCGAGCATGCCGCCCGTGGCGTCCGGCGCCCCCTCCACGACGAAGCCGCACGCCGTGGCGGGGAAGCCCGCCATGCGGGCCGCCTCGGCGCCCGCCGCGGCACCCTCATGCAGGGCGGCGGCGAGGCCCAGTGTGCCGCGGCAGGCGCCGGCCGAGCGCGCGCGCTGCACGGATGCGCCGGGCAGGAACATCTGCGGCTCCGCATCCCACTCCACCTTGCCGCGCGACTGCGAATGCAGGTGCACCGAAGGCGTCCAGCCGCCCGACATCAGAAGGGCGTCGCAGGCCAGCCAATCGACGCGGCCCGCCGCGGCGATGCCAACGCCATGAACCCGCTGGGCGCCCCGCACGCCGGCAACCCGCGCGCCCGTCACCGTCACGATGCCCGCGCGCCGCGCCGCCCGTGGCAGCTCGCCCTCCGCCGTCTCGCGCAGATCGGCCACGCGGACGATGTCGGTGCCGGCCGCCGCCAGATCGAGCGCCGCGCGATACGCGCTGTCATGCGCCGTGGCGATGACGACGCGCGCCCCCACCTTGGCGCCGTAGCGGTTGAGGTAGGTCCGCGCGCTGTCGGCGAGCATCACGCCCGGCCGGTCATTGTCGGGAAAAACCAGCGGCCGCTCGATGGCGCCGCAGGCGAGCACCACCTCCGCCGCGCGCATCTGCCACAGCCGCTCGCGCGGCGCCCCGGCGCGCGATGTGGCCTCGGCCGCCGCGACCGTCTCGCACAGACCGAGGAAGTTCTGCGCGTAGTAGCCGAAAGCCTGGGTGCGCGGCATCAGCGTGACATTGGGCCGCGCCGCGAGGTCGGCGAGCGTGGCGGCAAGCCAGTCGCGCGCGGCGCGGCCGTCGATCGTCGCGCGCGTCTCGCCGAGCAGCGAGCCGCCCGGCTCGGCCTGTTCGTCGCACAGAACGACCCGCCCGCCCCCTGCCGCGGCCGCCAGCGCCGCCGCAAGCCCCGCGGGGCCACCGCCGATGACGAGCACGTCGCAATGGTCGTAGAACTGGGCGTAGGCGTCGGGGTCCGGCTCCGTGGGCGCCGCGCCGAGGCCGGCGGCGCGGCGGATGACCGGCTCATAGACATGCTTCCAGGCCCAGTTCCGGCCGAACAGATCGGGGCCCATGAAGGTCTTGTAGTAGAAGCCCGCGCCGAACAGCGGCGCCAGCACCGTGTTGATCGCGCCGAGATCGAAGCGCAGCGACGGATAGCGATTCTGGCTGGTCGCCACCAGCCCGTCGGTCAGCTCGACCTGCGTCGCACGCAGGTTCGGCGTGAAGCGGCCGGGCCCATCCGAAATGCCGACCAGCGCGTTCGGCTCCTCAGCCCCTGCCGAGAGAATGCCGCGCGGACGGTGATATTTGTAGGAGCGCCCGACGAGATGCACGCCATTGGCGATCAGCGCCGAGGCCAGCGTATCGCCGGCAAACCCCTGGTAGCGGCGCCCGTCGAAGGTGAAGTACCGCGGATCCTGGCGGTCGATGCGGCCACCCTCGGGCAGACGGAACGACCCGCTCATCGGCCGCTCCCGGACGCCGGCGCGGCCGGATCGGGCGCAGGGGCGCCGGCCGGATAGGTCGCGAGGATCCGGTCGCTCACCGTGTCGCGCAGACAGTTGAAGAAGCGGCCGCAGCCGGCGGCATGGCGCCAGCGCTCGGCCGCAACGCCGCGCGGATTGCTGCGCACATAGAGGAACTCACCCCAGGCCGCGTCATCGAGCGTGGCCGGGTCGGCCGGCCGCGCGACATGCGCCTGGCCGCCATAGCGGAATTCGAGCTCGGGTCGCGCCATGTCGCAATACGGGCAGCGGATCAGCAGCATCGGAGACGCCCTCAGTGCGCGACGGCGGCAGCGGCCGCTTCGTCGATGAGCCGCCCGGTGCGGAACCGATCGAGCGAGAACGGTGCGGCGATGGGGTGCGGCTCGCCCGTCGCCAGCGTATGCGCGAAGACATGGCCGGAACCCGGCGTCGCCTTGAAGCCGCCGGTGCCCCAGCCGCAATTGACAAACAGGCCGGCCACCGGCGTCCGGCCGATGATCGGCGAGCGGTCCGGCGTCACGTCGACGATGCCGCCCCAGTTGCGCAGCATGCGCAGGCGCCGCACCATCGGGAACAATTCGCAGATCGCCTCCAGCGTGTGGGTCGCGATGTGCAGGCCGCCGGTCTGCGAATAGGATGTGTAGGAATCGGTGCCGGCGCCGATCACCAGCTCCCCCTTGTCCGATTGCGACATGTAGGCGTGGATGGTGTTCGACATCACCACGCACGGCATCAGCGGCTTGACCGGCTCGGAGACGAGGGCCTGCAGCGGATAGCTCTCCAGCGGCATGCGCACATCCGCCATCGCCATCACCACGGATGTATGCCCGGCCGCGACCACGCCGATCTTCTTCGTCGCGATGGCACCCCGCGTCGTCTCCACGCCGCTGACCGCGCCGCCGGCATCGCGGCGGATGGCGGTCACCTCGCAGTTCTGGATGATATCGACGCCGCGCGCGCTGGCGCCGCGCGCATAGCCCCAGGCAACCGCGTCATGGCGCGCCGTGCCGCCGCGGCGCTGCAAGGCGGCGCCTACGATGGGATAGCGGATCGCCTCCGATGTCTCGAGAATCTGGCAGAAGGCATTGGCCTCGGCCGGCGTCAGCCATTCATTGTCTATGCCGGCGAGCCGGTTGGCGTGGATGTGGCGCTTCAGCGAGTGCACGTCGTGCTGGTTGTGCGCGAGCATCATCACGCCGCGCGCCGAATACATGACGTTGTAATTCAGCTCGCGGCTCAGCCCCTCCCAGAGTTTCACCGCATGCTCGTAGATCGCCTCCGACTCCTCCCACAGGTAGTTGGAGCGGATGATCGTCGTGTTGCGCCCGGTGTTGCCGCCGCCCAGCCAGCCCTTCTCGAGCACGGCGATGTTGGTCAGCCCGTGCTCCTTGGCCAGGTAATAGGCGGTGGCGAGGCCGTGCCCGCCGGCGCCGATGATGATCGCGTCGTACGCCGCCTTCGGCTCCGCGCTGCGCCATTGTTCCGGCCAGCCCGAATTGCCGGCCAGCGCCTGGCGCGCCACGTTGAGAAAGGAGAAGCGCAACGGATCGTCTCCCCGATGACCGGCGATGATCCTACCCGTGCGCCAGCGCCCTCGCCAGAGCATTCCCCCGCAGCACCGGAGCGCAAGCCGCCCGATGAACCGGGGCCGCCCGCCCCGGTTCGATGGGCGGCCCGTCAAATCGCCGTCAAGCCGCAATGTCACGGCCTATTGGCCGGATTCCCGGCAGCGGCTCGGCCATGCTCGGACACCATGAACCAGGCCCCGCCACATCGCCCCCTGTGGGCCGGCAGTGAAGACTGGCCGGCGGCCGAGGCGGCGGGCGGGCCGCGCGCCGACCAGCTCGCCTGCCTCGTCGGGTCGCGGCTGTTCGACGCCGCCTGGTATGGCGCGAACTACCCGGACGTGGCCCGCAGCGACATCGATCCGGCGACCCATTTTCTCATCCAGGGCTGGCGCGAGGGGCGGCGGCCCAACCCCTATTTCGATACGGTCTGGTATCTCGCCCGCCATGCCAGGGCGATCCGCGCGGACGCCAACCCGTTGCTGGATTATATCGAAGGCGGCGAGGCGGCGGGCCGCGCGCCGGCCGAGTTCTTCGATCTGCCCTGGTATGCGGCGCACCACCAGGCCGAACCCGGCCTCACGCTGCTCGCGCATTTCCTGGCGCGCCGCACCGGTGGCGCCACGAGCCCGCTGCCCGAATTCGATCCGGCCTTCTACCTGGCGACCTACGCCGATGTCGCCGCCGCCGGCATCGATCCGTTCGAGCATTACCTGCTCTACGGGTTTCGCGAGGGCCGCAATCCCTCGGCCGGCTTCGACACGAAATTCTACCTGCAACGCTATCTCGATGGCGCAACCACGCAGAACCCGCTGCTGCATTACCGCGCCCATCGCCATCACCTCGTCCTGCACACGACACCCCCCGCCCATGAGGGCGGCGTCTTCGCCGCGATGCGCCGCTTCACCCGGCCCGGCCCGGCGTTCGAGGAGGTGCAGCCGCTGCCTCCGGCCGTCCCGCGGCGGGCGAAGCTGCTGGCCTATTACCTGCCGCAATTTCATGCCATTGCCGAGAACGATGCGTGGTGGGGCGAGGGATTCACCGAATGGACGGCGATCGCCCGCGGCCTGCCGCGCTTCGAGGGGCATTACCAGCCGCGCATTCCCCGCGATCTCGGCCATTACCGTCTGGGCACGCCGCAAGACCCGCAGGACACGATGCGCCGGCAGATTGCCCTGGCGCGCGGCGCCGGGCTGCATGGCTTCGTGCAGTATTTCTACTGGTTCGACGGCCGGCGCCTGCTCGACGGTCCGCTCGATGCATTCCTCGCCGACGGCACGCTCGATTTTCCCTTCTGCCTGATGTGGGCGAACGAGAACTGGACGCGGCGCTGGGATGGCGCGGAGCAGGACATCCTGCTCGCCCAGCACTACGACCCCGCCCTGGACGAGGCGCTGATCGATTGCCTGGCGCGATACATGCGAGACCGGCGCTACATCCGCGTCGAGGGCCGTCCGCTGCTGATGGTCTATCGCGCCGACGCCATTCCCGACAGCGCCGCCCGCATCGCCCGCTGGCGCGCGCTGTTCGCCGAGCGCCATGGTGAGCGGCCGCTGCTGGTCATGGGCCAGGCCTTCGCCGCACTCGACCCGCGATGCTTCGGCTTCGACGCGGCCATCGAGTTCCCGCCCCACAAACTCACCGCCGGGCTGCCGCGCCGCAATGCGGAGCTCACCGCCTTCGACCCGTCGGCGAGCGCCCATGTCTTCGCCTATGACGATGTGGTGCGCGCCTCGCTTGACGAGCCGCCGCCCGACTATCCGTTGATCAAGACCGCCGTCCCCGGCTGGGACAATGACGCGCGGCGGCAGGGCCAGGGGCTGGTGCTGCAAGGTGCCACACCCGCCGCCTATCAGGCCTGGCTGGGCGAACTGGTGGCCCGCGCGCGCGCCGCCCCGCCGCTCGGCGAGGCCTTCGTCGCCATCAACGCCTGGAACGAGTGGGCCGAAGGGGCCTATCTCGAGCCGGACGTGCATTTCGGCGGCGCGTTCCTCAACGCGACGGCGCGCGCCGTGACCCGCCTGGCCCCCGATGCGGCCGCCGGCCGGCTGCTGCTGATCGGCCATGACGCCTTCCCGGCCGGCGCGCAGATGCTGCTGCTGCACCTCATCGAGCGGCTGCGCGGCGGCCTCGGCATCACGGTCGAGTGCCTGCTGCTCGGCGGCGGCGCGCTGCTCGAACGCTATCGCGCCGCCGCGCCCTGCGTGGTGATGGCCGAGGACGGTGCCCGCACACCGGACCTCGCGGCCCTGCTGGCCGGCTGGGCGGAGCGCGGCTTCACCACCGCCATCGTCAACACCGCGGTCTG
>JAGXAV010000172.1 GCA_018971455.1 Rhodospirillales bacterium | reverse complement strand
GAGGCCGCGACCAAAACCGCACCCCTGGCCGCGAGGAACCGCGCGGCATGGCGGCCCACCGCGCCGAAACCCTGCACCGCGACGCGCAGGCCCGCCCATGACAGCGCGCAATGCGGCAGGGCAGCCTCGATGGCGGCAACCAGGCCGAACCCGGTGGCACCGATCTCGTCGAGCGGAATGCCGCCCAGCACGGCGGGCAGGCCGACGGCCCGCCCGATCTCATCCCGCACCCAGGCCATGCACCGCTCGTCGGTCCCCATGTCGGGGCCGGGGATGTAATCGGCGAGGTCTCGAATGGCGCCGGCGAAGGCGCGGATCACCTGCTCCTTCCGCGCGATCGGCATGCGCGGGTCGCCGAGGATCACCGCCTTCCCCCCGCCATGCGCGAGGCCCGCCGCGGCATTCTTCAGCGTCATGGCGCGGGCCAGGCGGGCACATTCGGCCAGGCCCACATCGGGCGCCATCCGCACGCCACCGATCGCCCGGCCGCAGGCCAGGTTGTCGATCACCACGATCGCCTTCAACCCGGCATCGGGCAGATGGATGTGGACGATTTTTTCCGGGCCAGGCGGATCCGTGAACTGGAGAAAATCATCCATCATGCGCTCTCCCTTGCGTCGCGGGCGTTACGCGGCGCGCTCCAATGCGGTCTTGACGGCATTGAGGAAGCGCGCGGCCTCGCCGCCCGAGACGGCGCGATGGTCGAAGGTCAGCGACAGCGGAAGCATCCGCCGGGCCACGAACCCGCCGGCCGCCGCCGCGACGCAGGTCCGCACGCGCCCGGCCCCCAGGATCGCCACCTGCGGCGGCACCACCACCAGGGCCGCGAACAGCCCGCCCAGCGATCCGAAATTCGAGAGCGTGATGGTGGCGTCGCGCAGGGCCGCCGGCGCCAGCTGCCGGGCGCGCGCCGCCTCCGCGAGGGCCGACACCGCCGCGGCCAGGTCGGCCACGCTGCGCGCCCCGGCATCGCGCAGCACCGGAACGATGAGGCCATCTCCCGTATCGACGGCGAGGCCGACATGCACCGCCGCGTTCACCCGCCGCGCGAGGGCGGCGCTGTCATAGGCAGCGTTCAGCGCCGGCTCCGCGGCGCATCCGGCGACCAGCGCCGCGACCAGGCGGGCGGTCATCGGCGCGTCCGCCGGCCAGGCATCGATATCGGCCTCGTCGGTCACGGTCGCCGGCACCACCGTGCGGCCCGCCTCGGCCATGCGCAGCGCCATGGCCCGGCGCATGCCGCGCAACGGTTCGGCGCCGGCCGGCGCCTCGCCCGCCGCCGCCACATCCTGGCGGGTGATTTCGCCTTCCGGGCCGCTGCCCGTCAGCGCCGAAAGGTCGAGCCCGCGCGCGGCGGCCATGGCGCGCACCGCCGGGCTCGCGCGGGGGCGGGCAGGGGCGGATGGTTGCGCAGCCGGCGAGGGCTGGGCCTCGGCCAGCTCCCCGACCACCGTGCCGGTATCATGCTCCCCGCCCTCGCCGAATGCGACCAGCGGCGCGCCGATCGCCACCCTTGCATGCTCGGCCGCGAGCAGGCGGGCGATCCGTCCGGCGCGCGGCGAGGGAATCTCGACCACCGCCTTGTCCGTCTCCACCGAGAGGAGCGGCTGATCCGCGACGACGTGATCGCCCTCGGCCACGTGCCAGGCAACGATTTCGGCATCCTGCAAGCCCTCGCCGAGATCGGGCAGCGTGAAGACCGATGCCGGTGCCCCTGCCATGCCGGTGCCGCTCATCCGCGCGCTCCCTACCCGTGCCGCAGGCTGCGCCGCGCCGCCGCCACGATGCGCGCGACGCTCGGCATGTCGTGCCGCTCCAGCCGCGGCAAGGGCATGACAACAT
Organism: Rhodospirillales bacterium; assembly: GCA_018971455.1. GTDB lineage: Bacteria > Pseudomonadota > Alphaproteobacteria > Acetobacterales > Acetobacteraceae > REEB85. The sequence goes on along the minus strand of JAGXAV010000172.1, from coordinate 3,782 downwards.
CCCAGCCGGTGACCCGCTCGACCGGCGCGAGCAGGGAGAGCAGGCCGGGCCCGGCAAGCTGGGCTGCAATCTCCGCGCCGAACCCGGCGGTCAACGGCGCCTCATGGCAGATTACGCAGCGCCCGGTCGTGCCGACCGAGGCGAGGATGGACGCCGCATCGAGGGGCACCAGAGTCGCGACATCGATGACCTCTGCCGCCACCCCCTCCTCGGCGAGCTGCTGGGCGGCTGCCAGCATCTCGCGCACCACCGCCCCCCAGCCCACCAGCGCCACATCGCCGCCCTCGCGCAGGATGGCGCACTGGTCGAGCGGCAGGGCCGTGCCGTCATCGCTGACCGGCTCGCGCATCGCCCGGTAGAGCCGCGTCGGCTCAAGGAACAGCACCGGATCGGGGTCGCGAATGGCCGCCAGCAACAGACCGTAACCGCGCCGCGGCGACGAGGGCACGACGATGCGCAGCCCGGGAATGTTCGTAAAGCACGCTTCGCCGCTTTCCGAATGATGTTCCGGCGCGTGCACGCCGCCACCGCACGGCGTGCGCAACACCATCGGGCAGCTCAGCCGCCCGCGCGTGCGCGTGCGCAGCCGCGCCGCGTGGTTCAGCATCTGGTCGATCGTGGCATAGGCGAAGCCCATGAACTGGATTTCCGCCACCGGCCGGAAGCCCTGCGCAGCCAGCCCGACCGACAGGCCCGCGATCGCCCCCTCGGCGAGCGGCGTGTCCAGCACGCGGCCGGGCCCGAAACGCGCCAACAACCCATCGGTTGCGCGAAACACGCCGCCGTCCCGGCCGACATCCTCGCCGAGCACGAGCACCCGCGCATCCTCCTGCATGGCGCGCGCGAGAGCCAGGTCGATCGCCTCCACCAGCGTTGCGTCAGCCATTGTCGGCCTCGCCCCCGAGGGCCGCATCGCGCTGGCTGCGCAACGATGCCGGCAGCCGCGCGAACAAATGGTCGAACATCGCCGAGAGCGGTTGCGGTCCGGTGGCGAGAAACGCCTGGGCGGCCTGCTCGATTTCGCCCGCCGCGCCGGCCAGCGCATGTTCCTCGTCCTCGCGGCTCCACACGCCGTTCGCGACCAGATACTGGCGCAGCCGCGCGACCGGCTCGCCATGCCAGTGCGGGGTGACCTCGGCGTCATCGCGATAGCGCCGCGCGTCATCGGCGGTGGTGTGGTCCGTCAACCGGTAGGTCAGCGCCTCGATCAGGCTGGCGCCGCCACCCGAGCGCGCACGCTCCAACGCGCGCGCCACCCCGTCGCGCACGGCGATCACGTCGTTGCCGTCCACCTGCTCGCCCGGCACGCCAGCAGCAATCGCCTTCTGCGCCAATGTCTCCCCCGCGCTCTGCGCGGCGCGCGGCACCGAGATGGCCCATTGATTGTTCGCCACCACCACCACCAGCGGCAACCGCCAGACGCCGGCAATGTTCAGGGCTTCGTAGAAATCCCCCTTCGAGGTGGCCCCGTCGCCGATCAGGCACAGCGCGGCCCGCGCCTCGCCGCGCAGCTTCATCGCCAGGGCCACGCCGGCGGCGTGCGGCACATGGCTCGCCACCGGCACGCAGATCGGGAAATCCTCGCGCGGTCCCGCGAAATCGCTGCCGCGCTCGTCACCGCCCCAATAGAGCAGAAGCTCCAATGGCGTGACACCGCGCCAAAGCTGCGCCGCCTGGTCGCGAAACGATGGCAGCAGCACATCCTCCGCCGCCATGGCACTCGCCGCGCCGACGCCGACCGCCTCCTGCCCGAGCGACGACGCGAACGTGCCTAGCCGTCCGGTGCGCTGCAACGCAACGGCCTTGGCATCGAAACTCCGCGTGCGCAGCATGCCGCGGTAGAGCGGCAGCAGATCGGCCGGGGCCGCCGCAAATCCTGGCAGCGGCCCCGTCGCGGCGCCGTTCCCATCCAGATAGCGGGTCAGCGCGATGCTGAATTCGGCCACACGACTGGTTGACATGCGCCAGATCACCGATCTTTGCGGCAGGCAGCCTATGACGCGCATGTGGCTTCGCCATTGAGGTGGATCAAGTCCGGCCGGACGACGGTGGGCACCGGCGGCCATCTTGACCCACGTCAATGCCGGGCCGGCTCGCTCGCATTATGCGCAAGATCTCCGGCCGCCATTGTCCGGAGGGCCGTGGAGGTCACGCCATGCGCTACATCCATCAGATCATCGAGGATTTGCGACGCCTGCCCGACGAGGACATCACGCCTCTCGGGGCCGCGCTCGCCGAGCTCCTCGGCGGCGAACGCGGGTCGTTGCCCGAATTGGCGGACCGGTTCACCGCGGCCGGTCTCGGCGCCGTCATGGCCTCCTGGATCGGCAACGGCCCGAACCTGCCCATCGGCGTGCCGGATCTGCGGCGGATCCTCGGCGAGGCGCGGGTAGAGGAGCTGGCGACGATCACCGGCCTGCCATCGGGCGAGTTTCTCATGCGCCTCGCGCGCGTTCTCCCCGCCGCGGTGCATGAGATGACCCCCGAGGGCCGGCTCGAATCGACGATGGAACCGTGACCATCGCCTGATCCCCGCGATCGAAGGGGCTCCGCCCGCCCGCCGCCGGGGCGGGCGGCGGCCTCACGCCGCCCGCAAACGCGCGATCAGGGTGATGGTCGCCTCGTTCAACCCCGCGGCCGCGGCTTCCACGATCGAGACATCCTGGGCGACCGACGCGGCGGATGCGCTGGTATCGGCGGCGACCCCGGTGACGGCGGCGATGCCGCGCGACATGCCATCCACCCTGTTGGCCGCGCTCTGCACGCTGCGGGCGATCTCGGCGGTGGCGGCGTGCTGCTCCTCGGCGGCCGCGGCCACCGCGTCCGAGGTGCCGCTCATGCCGCCGATGGTGGTGGTGATGGCGGCGATGGCGGCCACGGCGGTGGCGGTGCCGCTCTGCAGCGCCTCGATCTGGGTGCGGATCTGCTGGGTCGCGTGGGCGGTCTGCGCGGCCAGGCTCTTGACCTCGCTGGCAACCACCGCGAAGCCCTTGCCGGCGTCCCCGGCACGCGCCGCCTCGATCGTCGCGTTCAGCGCCAGCAGGTTGGTCTGGGCGGCGATTTCGTTGATCAGATTGACCACTTCGCCGATGCGGGCCGCCTCGCCCGACAGGCTCTGCATGACCAGACCGGTCTCGCGCGCCTGCTCGTCGGCCTGGCGCGCGGTCTGCGCGGCGCCGGTGATCTGGCGCGTGATCTCCTGGATCGAAACGGAGAGCTCCTCGACCGCGACGGCGCCGGTCTGCACATCGCCGCCGGTCTGATTGGCCGACTCCGAGAGCATCCTGGTTTCGGTGGCCGCCCGCTCGGCGGCGTCGGCCATCTGGCCGGCACGAACCCGCAGCGCCTGCGCCGCGGCGCCCATGCCGTCGATCGCGCTGCGCAGCTCCGCCTCCAGGCGCGAGGCGACGTCGCTCATGGTCCGCATCCGCGTCGCCGCCGCCTCGGCCTGCAGGCGCGCCTGCTCGGCCTGGGCGGCCCGCGTCTCGTCGCGCGCCCGCTCGGCCTCGGCGAGGCTGCCGGTCACGGCGGTGAACAGACGGCCGATCTGCAGGGCCATCCATGCCAGGGCGCCGGTCTCGAACACCACGATGACGGCGTGCAGGAGAACCCGCGCCAGGTTGGCGCCGTCCGGAAAAACCAGAGCGGGGGCGAGGAAGTTGAGCGTCAGGTGGTGCAGCGCGATGGCGCCGGCGGCGGCGAGGATCACCACCCAGTCGCAATAGGCGGCAAGGATGGCGAGCATGGCAAAATAGTACATGTGGATATCGACCTGCCAGGCG
>JAGXAV010000171.1 GCA_018971455.1 Rhodospirillales bacterium | reverse complement strand
GGCCATGGAAATGTCCCCCAATGGCCGGCCCGGTCAGGCCGGAATAGGTTACCGTCCAGCTCAATGTCTTGGTGGTGGTGTCCAGCGTGGCCATCAGCGTGCCGGTCCCCTTCGAGGGAGTCGCCGGGACTTCCGCGCCGCCGGTCAGCTTGGCCTGGAACATCACCGTCTCGGCGCGGGCTACGCCGATCGAGAGCATGGAGGCGCCAATGAGGGCCGCCATAAAAGCTGCACGTGTGGGCATATGCTTCCTCCAAATAAGGGCGCCCGGACGGACTGCCCGTGGCAGGATGTGGCCCCGCACCAGCGATGCGCAACAGCTTCGGTCTGGCCGGCAGTTACGAAATTGGCCTTTTCTCCGGCATCAACGGGACCCATGATGGCGCGATGAGCCAACTGCCCATCGGTCCTGTCGTTGATACTGTTCCCCGCCCCTTGCCGGCGCGCGTCAAGTTGCGCGGAACCCACGTTGAGTTGGAGCCGCTGCATCCGCGTCATGCTCCGGAATTGTGGCGTGCGGCGCAGGGCGCCGACGCGAGCTGGACCTATATGGGCTACGGCCCATTTGCCAGCGAAGCGGCGATTGCCAGCTTCGTCGGCGATTTCGCGTCCACCCATGACCCTATGGTTTGGGCGGCGCGACCTGTTTCGACGGGCGTGGTGTCGGGTTGGCTCGCGCTCATGGAGATCCAGCCAAAGAATGCCGCGATCGAGCTTGGCAATATCTGGTTCGGACCATCGATGCAGCGCACCAGGGCAGCTACCGAGGCGATGTTCCTGCTGTTGCGGTTGGCCGCTGACGATCTTGGCTATCGGCGGCTGGTGTGGAAATGCAACGCCTTGAACGCGCCGAGCCAGCGCGCGGCAGCGCGGCTGGGCTTTACCTATGAGGGCCGCCATCGCGCCCATCTGGTCGTCAAGGGTCGGTTACGCGAGACCGACTGGTACAGCATCGTGGCGGACGAGTGGCCGTCGCGCCGTGATGCCATGCTCGCTTGGCTCGACGCGGCAAATTTTGCCCCGGATGGCACGGCCCGCAGGGGATTGGCCGAGCTGCGCGGCTAGGGTCTATTCCCTGCGTCGGTGGATGCCGCCGGCCAGGAACCCGCCATCAACTGCCAGCACGTGGCCGGTGATGTAGCTTGCGGCCTCGCTGCACAGGAAAGCGGCGCTTGCAGCGATTTCCAGCGGGGTGCCGTAGCGGCCCATCGGCACCACATCCGTCCAGCTCCGCCGGATCGCCGCGTCGTGCACGGCGGCCACCAGCGGCGTTTCCACCGGGCCTGGCGCAATGACGTTCACGCGGATGCCGCGCGCGGCCAGTTCGGTTGCCATCACCTGGCTCAGCGTGATGACACCGCCCTTGGAGGCGCCATATGCCGCTCGCCCGGTATTGCCTCGCATCCCCGAGACGCTGGCGATATTGACGATCGCGCCGCCGGCTCCCATCCGTTGCGCGCAGGCTTGTCCGATCAGAAAGCTGCCGCGGAGATTGACCGCGATGATCCGGTCGAAATCCTCGACCCGCATCTCCAGGAAGGGAGTGTCGGCGCCGATGCCGGCGCAATGCACCAGGCCGTCGATGCGGCCATGCCTCTCGATCGCCAAATCCGCCAGGGCGGCGCAGGAGGCCGGATCCGTCACGTCCAGCCGGTGAGAAGCCGTAGCGGCGATGTCGGCGGCCAACACGATGGCGCCGAGCTTTGAGAAATGATCCGCTGTGGCGGCACCGATGCCGGAGGCACCGCCGGTGACGATCACGATTTTGCCATTCAGCATCACAGAAATCCCGTTGACAGCCACGGAACAAAGGCAACCGCCAGCAGACCGATCACAAGGGCACCAAGGTAGGGCCAGATGCGCTTCATGCCGGCATCCGGGTTTACCCGGCCTATGGCGCAGGCGCTGTAGTAGCCGACGCCGAGGGGCGGCGCGAACAGGCCGATGCCCATGGCGAGGATGACCACCATCGCGTAGTGCACCTCGTTTATGCCGAGTTCGCGGGCAATCGGGAACAGCAGGGGGCCGAACAGCACGATGGCCGGAATGCCCTCGAGCACGCTGCCGAGGACGATGAACACCACGATCGAGATCAACAGGAAGCCGCTCTGCCCGCCGGGCACGTGGGCCATGGCGCGGGCGAGCTGGTGCGAGAAGCCCGATTGCGTCAGTGCCCAGGCCATACCCGTGGCCGTGCCGATGATCAGCAGGATGGCGCCGGCCAAGGCGGCGGTGTCGATCAGCATCGAGTAGATGCGCCGCCAGTCGAACTGGCGGTAGACCAGCAATCCGACAACAACGGCATAGGCCGTGCCGATGGTTGAAACTTCGGTCGCCGTGGCGATGCCATCGATCACGGCGAAGCGGATGACGAAGGGCAGCAGCAAGGCGGGCAGGGCGATCACCAGGTTGCGGCCGATCTCGCTTCGTGTGGCGCGTGCGCCCACCGCCTCGCCGCGGGAGCGTCGCCAGGCCACTGCCGCCAGCGTCAGTGCCAGCACAAGGCCTGGCAACAGGCCGCCGGTGAACAGGGCGGCGATAGATACGCCGGTGACCGAGCCGATCGTGATCAGAACCAGGCTGGGTGGGATCGTCTCGCTCATGGCACCGGAGGCGGCGAGAATGGCGATCAGTTCACCCTCGCGTGCGCCGCGTCGCTTCATCTCGGGAAACAGCACGGGCGCAACCGCTGCCATGTCGGCTGCCTTGGAGCCTGAAATGCCCGAAACCAGGTAGATCGCGCCGAGAAGGACATAATACAGGCCGCCGCTGACATGGCCGACCAGGCCGGCAAGAAAGTTCACCATGGCGCGCGCCATGCCGGTCATTTCAATGAGCAGGCCCAGAAACACGAATAACGGCACCGCGAGCAGCACCAGGCTGCTCATGCCCTCGTCCATGCGCGAGACGACGATACTCAGCGGAACACTGGTGATGCAGCTCAGATAGGCGACCGTCGCAGTGCCAAAGGCGAATCCGATCGGCACGCCGAGCAGTACCGAGACGGCTAGGAGGGCGATGAAGAAGAACACCAGATTCCAGTTGCCCATCGCTGCCAGCGTCGGCGTCGTGAGCCACAATACGCAGCTGATGATGGCCAGCCCGGCCCCGATCGCCAGCAGATCGGCCAGCCGCATCCGCAGCAGGCGGAGCGCGCAACTCATCAGCATCAAAGCCGCACCGACCGGAATGGCGCCTGCGCGAAGGATATCCGAAAGGCCCAAGGCCGGAGTTTCGATGAATTGCTGCTGGCCGGCGTAATCGGTGGCCGAGGGCAGCAGAATGAGCAGAAACAACGCCGGCACGGCCGCGGCCAGAACCTCGGCCCGCTCCCTCCATCGCCCCGGCATGGCCATGGCGATGGCGGTGAGCCGCATGTGCTGGCCGCGTTGCAGGGCGACGACCGCGCCGAACATCGCTAGCCACAGGAACAGGATCGAAGCGAGTTCATCGCTCCAGACAAAAGGATGATTGAAGACGAACCGGCTGATCACGCCGGCCAGCAAAACGAACATCTCTGCCAGCACCAGCCCGGCCGTCGGCAGCTCGACGGCATGGCGAAGCACCAGCTCGATGCGTGCGATGCCATGCACGCCGGCGCCGCCCTGGGCGAGCGCCGGCTGGCTGTGCTGGTTCACGGCCGACGGATCAGGCGAGGCTGCCGACAGCGGCTTCGAGCTTGCCCCAGGCGGCGGCGCCGTATTTTTTCTGCCATTCGCCATAGAAGCCGGATTTCTTGAGCACGGCACGGAACGCGGCTGCGTCCGTCTGCACGAATTGCAGTCCCTTTGCCTGCAATGCCCCTTGGAGGGAGCTGTTCAGTTTCGCGATATCCGCTCGTTCATCGAGCGCCGAGGCGTTGAACTCAGCTTCAACGAGCGTCCGCAGATCGGCCGGGAGAGCATCGAAAGCCTTGCTGTTCGCCAGGAACCAGAAGCCGTCCCACATGTGATTGGTCACGGCGAGATATTTCTGGACCTCGTAAAGCTTGGCGGCCTCGATGATTGCCAGCGGATTTTCCTGCCCGTCCACCAGATGGGTCTGCAGCGCCGAATAGACCTCGTTGAAGTTGATCGAGGTCGGCGAGGCGCCGAAGGCCTGGAACATCGAGGTCCAGAGCGGGCTGGGGGGAACGCGGATCTTGAACCCCTTGAGGTCCTCGGGCGTCTTGATCGGCTTCGAGGAGGAGGTGATCTGCCGGTAGCCGTTATCCCATTGTTTGGCGAAGGCGTAGAGGCCGCGCTTGTGAATGTCGTCCCGCACGTAGCTGCCCAGGGCCCCATCCATCGCCGGCCAGACCTGCCCGTAATCCTTGAAGGCAAAGCCGATGCCGTTGATCGAGGCGACGGGGACCAGGGTGGACAGGATCAGGCCGGACAGGGTGAAGAACTGGATGGCGCCCGAACGCAGCTGGCTCAGCATGTCGGTGTCGCCGCCAAGCTGGTTGTTGGGGAATATCTGGATGTCCATCCGCCCGCCGCTCTTTTCCTTGATGCGCTTGATCGCCTCGGTGGCGCGAATGGTCAGCGGGTGGGAGAGCGGGCTGTTATTGGCGTATTTATAGGTGAACTGTGCGGCGCTTGCCGGACGGGTGCGGATGGCGACGAGCGGCAGGGCCGTGCTACCCGCGAGGAGGGCGCGGCGGCTGATGGCATGCAGGCGAGCGGAAGGCTGGCGGGTCTGGCTCACGGTCTCATTCCCTCTCTCATGCGGGCCATGGCGGCCCGTCTTGGTGCTTTGCTGGGATGGATCATCGCCATCCGGCGGGTTTGTGCAATGTGGTTTATTGGGGGAGATAGGAGATAAATGACTGACGCCGGGTCGGTGGTCGGCGTCGTGCTGGCCGGCGGGAAGGGGAGCCGGATCGGCAGCGACAAGGCGCTGATCGATCTCGGTGGGCAGAGCCTGCTCGGCCGCGTCCTCGCCAGGGTGGCGCCGCAGGTGATGGCGGTGGCGGTGAGCGCCAATGGCGACCCACGCCGCTTCGCCGGATCGGGGCTCCCGGTGCTGGCTGACACGGTGAGCGGCCAGCCCGGGCCGCTCGCCGGCGTGCTGGCCGGCATGGCATGGGCGCGCACCCTTGATCGGAACAAGTTGCTGCTCTCGGTGCCGGTCGATGCGCCGTTTCTGCCTTGGGATCTGGTGGCGCGGCTGGCGTCGGCACGGGCGAGGAGTGGGAAGGCGATCGCCTGCGCGGCCTCGCGTGGTCGGCGCCATCCGGTGGTGGCTCTCTGGCCGGTGACTCTGGCCACACGGCTGGAGGCTGACCTACGCGCCGGCCGGTGCAAGGTGGGCGAGTGGGCGGACAGCGTGGGGTGCGTGGAGGTCGATTTTGCCGGCGGACCGCCCGACCCGTTCCTCAACATCAATACGCCAGCCGACTTGGATGCAGCCAGGGCCCAGCTTAGTTGAGCCGCCGCCGGTCGATCGGCGGCGTGGTGTTCTCGCGGCTCAGATGCGGGGTCGCGAGACCGGTCAGCGGCGGCAGGGCGACGGGGGCGGTGGCCGGGAGCGCCTCGCCGATGACGAAGCGCTCAAGGGGAATTCGCTGCCGCCCGGCGGACGCGCGGGCGCGCAGCAGGGAGGCGACGAAGGAGCGCCCCCACAGGACCGGCGAGCGGTTTTCGATGGCC
>JAGXAV010000170.1 GCA_018971455.1 Rhodospirillales bacterium | reverse complement strand
CTCGACAACCAGGTTGACCCGAGCACCGGCACGATCAAGCTCAAGGCGAGTTTTCCCAATGCGGGGCTGAAGCTTTGGCCGGGCGCGTTCGTCACCGTGCGGTTGCGGGTGGCGACCCTGCATGCCGCCGTGGTGGTGCCGCCGGTGGCGGTGCAGCGCGGGCCGAGCGGGCCGTACCTGTTCGTCATCGGCGCCGACAATTTGGCGGCGCGGCGCAATGTGGCCATTGCCCATGATGGCATCGCGGAGACGGCCATCGCGACCGGCCTCAAGCCCGGCGAGGCGGTGGTGGTGGATGGCGCCTCGCGCCTCAGCGACAAGGCCCGGGTGACGGTGCTGCCGCCGCCGAAGGGGGGAGCGGCGGGCTGAGGGGATGAACATCTCCGCCCCCTTCATCGCCCGGCCGATCGCAACCTCCCTGCTGGCGATCGCGGTGCTGCTGGCCGGGCTTCTGGGCTATCGCGCGCTGCCGGTCTCGGCCCTGCCGCAGGTGGATTTTCCGACCATATCGGTGACCACCCAGCTGCCCGGCGCCAGCCCCGGGACGGTGGCCAATCTCATCACCGCCTCGCTCGAGCGCCAGTTCGGACAGATCCAGGGGTTGACGACGATGACCTCGGAAAGCTCCGAGGGCACCAGCCAGATCACGCTGCAATTCGCACTCGACCGCAGCATCGATAGCGCGGCGGAGGACGTGCAGGCCGGCATCAACGCCGCCGCCGGCACGCTGCCGGCGAGCCTGCCCTATCCGCCGGTCTATTCGAAGGTCAATCCCGCCGACGCGCCGATCCTGACGCTGGCGCTGACCTCGGACAACGTCACCATCGACAAGGTCAGCGACGCGGCGGACACGCTGCTGCAGCCGAAGCTGGCCGAGATCGCCGGCGTCGGGCGCGTCAGCGTGCAGGGCAACATGCGTCCGGCGGTGCGGGTGCGCGTCGATCACGCGCGCCTGGCCGCCTATGGCCTGTCGATGGAAGACGTGCGCACGGCCGTCGCGGCGGCCAATGTCAGCGGCGCCAAGGGCGGCTTCGATGGCGCGCGCCAGGCGATGAGCCTCGGCGCCAACGACCAGCTGGTCGATCCGTCGCAGTACACCAGCCTGATCATCGCCTGGCGCAACGGTGCGCCGGTGCGCCTGTCCAGCATCGGCAGCGTGGTCGGCGGCGTGGAGAATGATCGGGTCGGCGCCTGGTACCAGGGCCATCCGGCCGTGGTGATCGACGTGCAGCGCCAGCCGGGTGCGAACATCGTGCAGACCGTGGCGGCCATCCGCGCCGCCCTGCCCATGCTGCGCCGGGCGCTGCCGGCGGCGGTGAAGATGCAGATCGTCAGCGACCGCACGCAGACCATTCGCGCCAGCGTGACCGACGTGCAGTTCACGCTGCTGCTGTCCATCGCGCTTGTCGTGCTGGTGATCTTCGCCTTCCTGCGCAGCTGGCGGGCGACCATCATTCCGGCGGTGGCGCTGCCGCTGTCGCTGGTCGGCACGTTCGGCATCATGTCGCTGGTCGGCTTCGGGCTCGACAACCTCTCGCTGATGGCGCTGACGGTGGCGACGGGCTTCGTCGTCGATGACGCCATCGTCATGATCGAGAACGTGGTGCGCTACATCGAGGAGGGCGTGCCGCCGCTGGAGGCGGCCTACAAGGGCGCGGCGCAGATCGGCTTCACCATCGTCTCGCTGACGGTCTCGCTGATCGCGGTGTTCATTCCCCTGCTGTTCATGACCGGGGTGGTCGGGCGGCTGTTCAGCGAGTTCGCCATCACGCTGTCGGTCTCGGTCATCGTCTCGGCCGTGGTGTCGCTGACATTGACGCCGATGATGTGCGGGCGGCTGCTGCGCCCGGCCGCCGAGGCGCCGCCCGGGCCTGTGTCGCGCGGCTTCGAGGCGGCGTTCCTCAGGCTGCTCGCGCTCTACCGCCGCACCTTGCATTGGTCGTTGCGCCATCAGCGATTCATGCTGATTCTGGCGGCGGCGACACTGGTGGGCACCGTCGGGCTGTACGTGATCGTGCCCAAGGGCTTCCTGCCGCAGCAGGACACCGGCGTGATCGTCGCCGTCACCGAGGCCGGGCAGAGCATTTCCATCCCGGCGATGAGCCAGTTGCAGGAGCGCGCGGCGGCGCTGGTGCGCGAGGATCCGGCGGTGTCGGGCGTGGTCTCCTTCGTCGGCGCCGGGGAGATCAATCCGACGCCGAATACCGGCCAGCTCACCATCGTGCTGAAGCCGCGGCCGCAGCGCGACGCCGCCGCCGTGGTGGCGGCCCGGCTGACCGCGCGGCTCAACCGGCTGCCGGGCTTCACGGTGTTCATGCAGCCGGTACAGGACATTCAGATCGGCACGCGGGTCAGCCGCACGCAGTATCAGTACACGCTGGTCGACACCGACGCGGCGGTGCTGGCGGCCTGGGCGCCGCGCCTGCAGGCCAGGCTCGCGGCCACGCCGATTCTGCAGGATGTCACGTCCGATCAGCAGGATAGCGGCTTGCAGACTCTGGTGACGGTGGATCGCGCGGCGGCGATGCGCCTTGGCGTGTCGATGCAGGCGATCCAGGACGTGCTGTACGACGGCTTCGGGCAACGGCAGATCTCCACCATCTTCGCCCAGGCCAACCAGTATCGCGTCATCCTCGAGGCCCTGCCCTCCTGGCAGGCCAACCCCGCGACGCTTGGCCAGTTGCGCGTGCCGGGCACCGGCGGCGTGCAGGTGCCGCTTTCGGCGGTGGCCCGTTTCACCCGCACCACCATGCCGCTGGTGATCACGCATGAGCAGCAATTCCCCTCGGTGACGCTGAGCTTCAATCTTGCCGCCGGCGCATCGCTCGGCGATGCGGTGGCCGCCGTGGCGGCGGCGGAGGCGGCGATCGGCCTGCCGGAGACGGTTTCGGGCAGCTATTCCGGCGATGCCGCCGAGTTCCAGAAATCGCTCGCCACCGAGCCGTGGCTGATCCTGGCGGCGGTGGTGGTGATCTACATCGTGCTCGGGGTGCTCTATGAGAGCACGATCCATCCGCTGACCATTCTCTCCACCCTGCCTTCGGCCGGCATCGGCGCGTTGCTGGCGTTGATGCTGGTGGGGTCGGACCTGTCACTGGTGGCGCTGGTGGGCGTGGTGCTGCTGATGGGCATCGTCAAGAAGAACGCGATCATGATGATCGATTTCGCCATCGAGGCGGAACGCGCGCATGGCGCGACGCCCGCGGCGGCGATCGAGGAGGCGTGCCTGCTGCGCTTCCGGCCGATCATGATGACGACGATGGCCGCCCTGCTGGGCGCGCTGCCGTTGGTGATCGAGAACGGCACCGGCTCGGAGCTGCGCTTTCCGCTCGGCGTCACCATCGTCGGCGGCCTGCTGCTCAGCCAGTTGCTGACGCTGTACACGACGCCGGCGATCTACCTGGCACTGGAGCGCTGGCGGTTGTGGCTGGCAGGGCCGGCGATGGCGCCGGCGGAGTAGGGCGGTGGAACGCGGCTTCTCGGCGGCCTTCATCCGCCGGCCGGTGGCCACCATGCTGCTCGCGCTGGGCATTCTGCTGGCCGGGTCGGTCGCCTATCGTTTTTTGCCGGTGGCGCCGCTGCCGAGCATCGACATTCCGGCGATCGTGGTGTTCGCCGGCCGGCCGGGCGCCGACCCCGAGACCATGGCCGCATCCATCGCCGCACCGCTGGAGCGGCATCTGGCCGAGATCGCGGGCGTCACCGAGCTGACCTCGACCAGCTCGATGGGTTCGACCACCATCGTGCTGCTGTTCGATGTCGATCGCAACATCGAGTCCGCGGCCCATGACGTGCAGGCGGCGATCAACGCGGCGACCGCCGATCTGCCGTCGGACCTGCCGACGCGGCCCTATTTCCGCAAGCTCAACCCGGCGGCCGCCCCGGTGATGACCATCGCGCTGACGTCGAGCACGCTGTCTATGGGGCAGATCTACGACGCCGCCGACAGCATTCTTGCCCAGCGCCTGTCGCAGGCGGAGGGCGTGTCGCAGGTGCAGGTGAATGGCGCGGAAAAGCCGGCGGTGCGGGTGCAGCTCGATCCGGCGGCATTGGCCCGCGCGGGGCTGTCATCGCAGAACGTGGTCACCACCATCCGCAACGCCAACGTGGCGGGCCCGCTGGGCGGGTTCGAGGGCGCACGGCAGGCCGATCTGATCGGCATGAACCAGCAGCTGCGCAGTGCCGCCGATTACGCGCCGCTGGTGCTGAAATCGGCCGCCGGGGCGACGCTTCGGCTGTCGGACGTGGCAAAGGTGATCGACGGCGTGGCCAATGTCCGTCTCGCCGCCTGGTACGACAGGCAGCCGGCGATCCTTCTGACAATCAGCAAGACGGTCGATGCCAACGTGATCCAGACGGTGGACAATCTGCGCGCCATGCTGCCGCAGCTGCAATCCTGGATGCCTCCCGGCATCAAGCTCACCATCCTGTCGGACCGCACGCAGACCATCCGTGCCAGCGTTGCCGACGTGCAGTACACCCTGCTGATCACCATCGCGCTCGTGCTGATGGTGGTGCTGCTGTTCATGCGCCGGATGGCGCCGACCATCGCCACCGCGGTGACGGTGCCGCTGTCGATCGCGGGCACGCTGGCGGCAATGTGGTTCTACGGCTTCGCGCTCGACAATTTCTCGCTGATGGCGCTGACCATTTCGGTGGGCTTCGTGGTGGACGACGCCATCGTCATGATCGAGAACATCGTCCGCCATATCGAGCATGGGGCGTCGCCGCGCGCCGCGGCGTTCGCGGGGGCGCGCCAGATCGGCTTCACCGTCATGTCGATCAGCCTCTCACTGGTCGCCGTGTTCATCCCGCTGCTGTTCATGGGCGGGGTGCTGGGCAAGCTGCTGCATGAGTTCGCCATGACGCTGACGCTGGCGATCGTGATCTCGGCCGCGGTCTCGCTGACGCTGACGCCGATGATGTGCGCGCGCTACCTGCGCGACATCCATGCCGAGCTGGCAGCACCCGGCTGGTGGCGACGCGTCGATGCGCTCGTGCAGCGGGGTTTTGCCGAGGTGCTCCGGCTCTACGGGATCACGCTCGGCTGGGCGCTCGCCTGGCGGCGGCTAATGATCGTCGTCACGCTGGCCACCATCGGGCTGACGGTGTGGCTCTACACGGTGGTGCCGAAAAGCTTCCTGCCGGTGCAGGATACCGGGCTGATCCAGGGCAGCACGCTGGCCGATCCGTCGATCTCGTTCACCGCGATGGCGGCACGCCAGCGCGCGGCGGTGGACATCCTGCTGGCGGACCCGGCGATTGCCGGCGTGGGTTCGATCATCGGCGTCACCTCCGGCTTCTCCTCGCTCAACCGCGGGCGGCTGACGGTCAGCCTCAAGCCGCTCGCCGAGCGTGGCGTGTCGTCCGAGCAGGTGATCGCGCGGCTGCGCCCGAAGCTGGCGCGCATCGGCGGGCTGCAGACCTTCCTGTATTCGGCGCAGGATTTACGCGGCGGCGGGCGTACCGGGGGGGCCGACCAGTTCGTGCTGATCGATCCGAACCTGGCCGAGTTGCGCCTGTGGACGCAGCGCCTGGAGGCGCGGCTGCGGGCCGTGCCAGGCATCGCCGATGTCAGTAGCGACCAGGACCGCGCGGGCCCCCAGGCGGATGTGGTGCTCGACCGCGCGGCGGCGG
>JAGXAV010000169.1 GCA_018971455.1 Rhodospirillales bacterium | reverse complement strand
CCAGCCTGTCCGAGCGCATCCTGGGCCGCACCACGGCCGAGGACGTGATCGATCCGGTGACCAGCGAGATCCTTCTGGCCAGCAATGTGCTGATCGAGGAAGAGGCGGCCGAGCGGATCGAGAAGGCCGGCGTCGAGGCGATCAAGATCCGCTCCGTGCTGACCTGCGAGGCCAAGATCGGCGTCTGCGCTCATTGCTACGGGCGTGACCTCGCGCGCGGCACGCCGGTCAATGTCGGTGAGGCGGTCGGTGTCATTGCCGCGCAGTCCATCGGCGAGCCGGGCACGCAGCTGACCATGCGCACCTTCCACATCGGTGGCGCCGCCCAGCGCGGTGCCGAGCAGAGCAGCGTGGAAGCCAGCCATGACGGCACCGTGGTGGTGAAGAACCGCAACGTCGTCATCAACAGCGCCAACGTGCCGGTGGTGATGAGCCGCAACTGCGAGGTGGTGCTGACCGACGACAAGGGCCGCGAGCGCGCCCGGTTCCGCGTGCCGTACGGCGCGCGGCTGCTGGTCGATGACGGGGCGACGGTGACGCGCAGCCAGAAGCTCGCGGAATGGGATCCCTACACCCTGCCGATCATCACCGAGCGCGACGGCAAGCTTGAGTACCTCGATCTCCTCGAGGGCGTCACGCTGGTCGAGCGGGTGGACGAGGTGACCGGACTGACCTCGAAGGTGGTGGTGGACTACAAGCAGAACGCCCGTGGCGCCGATCTGCGGCCGCGCCTGCAGCTGAAGGATGCCAAGGGCGAGGTGATCCGCCTGCCGAGCGGGGCGGACGCCCGCTACTTCCTGTCGCCCGATTCGATCCTGTCGGTCGAAAACGGTGCGCAGGTGGCCGCCGGCGACGTGCTGGCGCGCATTCCGCGCGAGGGCAGCAAGACGCGCGACATCACCGGCGGTCTGCCGCGCGTGGCCGAGCTGTTCGAGGCGCGGCGTCCGAAGGATCACGCCATCATCGCCGAGATCGACGGGCGGGTGGAGTTCGGCAAGGACTACAAGGCCAAGCGCCGCGTCATCGTGAAGAACGACGAGACGGGGGAGGAGAGCGAGTACCTCGTGCCGAAGGGCAAGCACGTCTCGGTGCAGGAGGGCGATTTCGTCCGCCTGGGCGATCCGTTGGTGGATGGCCCGCGGGTGCCGCACGACATTCTCAAGGTGCTCGGCGTCGAGGCGCTGTCGGATTACCTGGTCAACGAGATCCAGGACGTCTACCGGCTGCAGGGCGTGAAGATCAACGACAAGCACATCGAGGTGATCGTCCGCCAGATGTTGCAGAAGGTGGAGATCCTGGAGCCGGGTGACACCACCTACCTCGCCGGCGAGCAGGTCGATCGCATGGAGTTCGCGATCGAGAACGACAAGCGCCTGGCCGAGGGCGACCGTCCGGCCAGCGCCATGCCGGTGCTGCAGGGCATCACCAAGGCCAGCCTACAGACGCATAGCTTCATCAGTGCCGCCTCCTTCCAGGAGACGACCCGGGTGCTCACCGAGGCGGCCACGGCCGGCAAGGTGGACAACCTGATCGGCCTCAAGGAGAACGTGATCGTCGGGCGCCTGATCCCGGCGGGCACGGGCAGCGTGATGAACAAGCTGCGCTCCATTGCGGCGGGCCAGGAGCGCCAGCCGGGGCTGCGCCAGGAGGTTCCGGCGATTGCCGGGCAAGGGGCCGGGCAGGGGATTGCGGCCGAATAGCCCAGCCCCCTGCGTGAAGCATGGCAGGCCGGCAATGCTTGCATTGCCGGCCTTCGTGTTTTCGGGGTGTTTTCGTGCCGGGACGGCCGACCGTGCTTGACTTGCCCGCCGCCGCCCCGTAGATGTTCGCGCCTTGGCCGGCCCTGTTGTCATGCAGGGCGGTCGTTGTTTGCAGGCACCAGAGCAGGCGGCGCCGCGCCCGGAAACGGGTAGCCCAGGCCGTTTGCAGGGTCGGATCCCCCGCAGGGCGCGATGTCGCCCTTTGCGGGGGTTGCATGTGGGCATCGACCGGCATGACGAGAGGGCGTGGCTGTCGGCTTCGCGTGTAGGTATCGAAAGAGGGTCTATGCCCACCATCAACCAGCTGATCGCGAACGGGCGTGAGCCCGCCGCCAAGCGCAACAAGGTCCCCGCCCTGCAGGGTTGCCCGCAGAAGCGTGGCGTCTGCACGCGCGTCTATACCACCACGCCGAAGAAGCCGAACTCGGCGCTTCGCAAGGTGGCCAAGGTGCGCCTGACCAATGGCTACGAGGTGGTGAGCTACATCCCCGGCGAGGGCCACAACCTGCAGGAGCACAGCGTGGTGCTGATCCGCGGCGGGCGCGTGAAGGATCTTCCCGGCGTGCGCTACCACATTCTGCGTGGCGTGCTGGACACCCAGGGCATCGCCAAGCGTCGTCAGCGCCGGTCGCTGTACGGCGCGAAGCGGCCGAAGTAAGGAGAGAGCGGATGAGTCGCCGCCGCCGCGCCGTCAAGCGCGAAATCCTGCCGGACGCCAAGTTCGGCGATGTCATCATTACGCGTTTCATGAACGCGCTGATGTATGACGGCAAGAAATCCGCCGCCGAGGGCATCGTCTACAGCGCGCTCGAGGTGCTGAAGCGCCGCGGTGGCGCCCAGGCCGACCCGGTGCGCATGTTCCACGAGGCGCTCGACAATGTGAAGCCGGCCGTCGAGGTGCGTTCGCGCCGCGTTGGCGGCGCCACCTACCAGGTGCCGGTCGAGGTGCGGACGGATCGCCGGCAGGCGCTGGCCATTCGCTGGATCATCGACGCCGCGCGCAAGCGTGGCGAGCACACGATGGAAGACCGGCTTTCGAACGAGCTGCTGGACGCGGTGAACAATCGCGGCTCGGCGGTGAAGAAGCGTGAGGATACCCACCGGATGGCAGAGGCCAACAAGGCCTTCAGCCATTACCGCTGGTAAGTTTTTGCACCCAATCCCCGGATCATAGAGCGGGCACGGAGAGACGACGATGGCCAAAGCCAAATTCGAGCGCAACAAGCCGCACTGCAACATCGGCACGATCGGCCATGTGGACCATGGCAAGACGTCGCTGACGGCCGCGATCACCAAGGTTCTCGCCAAGTCGGGCGGCGCCACCTTCACCGCCTATGACCAGATCGACAAGGCGCCCGAAGAGCGCGCCCGCGGCATCACGATCTCGACCGCCCATGTCGAGTACGAGACCAATAATCGCCACTACGCGCATGTCGATTGCCCCGGTCACGCCGACTACGTGAAGAACATGATCACCGGCGCCGCGCAGATGGACGGCGCGATCCTGGTGGTTTCGGCCGCCGACGGCCCGATGCCGCAGACGCGCGAGCACATCCTCCTCGCCCGCCAGGTCGGCGTGCCGGCGCTGGTGGTGTTCCTCAACAAGTGCGACATCGCCGACCCCGACCTGCTCGAGCTGGTCGAGCTCGAGGTGCGCGAGCTGCTGAGCAGCTACGGCTTCCCCGGCGACGATATCCCCATCATCAAGGGCTCGGCCGTCTGCGCGCTGAACGATACCCAGCCGGAGCTGGGCGAGCAGGCCGTGCTGAAGCTGATGGAGGCGGTTGACGCCTACATCCCGCAGCCGGAGCGCGCGGTGGACATGCCGTTCCTGATGCCGGTGGAAGACGTGTTCTCGATCTCGGGCCGCGGCACCGTGGTGACCGGGCGCGTCGAGCGCGGCATCGTGCGCGTCGGCGAGGAAGTCGAGATCGTCGGCCTCAAGGACACCGTGAAGACCATCGTCACCGGCGTCGAGATGTTCCGCAAGCTGCTCGACCAGGGCCAGGCCGGCGACAATATCGGCGCCCTTCTGCGCGGCACCAAGCGTGAGGACGTCGAGCGCGGCCAGGTTCTGGCCAAGCCCGGCTCGATCACGCCGCACACCAAGTTCAAGGCGGAAGCCTACGTGCTGACGAAGGAAGAAGGCGGCCGCCACACGCCGTTCTTCACCAATTATCGTCCGCAGTTCTACTTCCGCACCACCGACGTGACCGGCATCGTGACGCTGCCGGAAGGCACCGAGATGGTGATGCCGGGCGACAACGTGTCGATGGATGTGACGCTGATCGCGCCGATCGCCATGGATGAGGGGCTGCGCTTCGCCATCCGCGAGGGTGGCCGCACGGTCGGCGCCGGCGTTGTCGCCAAGATCGTCGCGTAAGCAGCTGGCAAACGGCATCGGCCTGGAAGACTGAGAGATGGACAACCAGAACATCCGCATCCGCCTCAAGGCGTACGATCACCGCGTGCTGGACAACAGCACGAAGGAGATCGTGAACACCGCCAAGCGTACGGGCGCGCAGATTCGCGGGCCGATTCCGCTGCCGACGCATATCGAGCGTTTCACGGTGAACCGCTCGCCGCACGTCGACAAGAAGAGCCGTGAGCAGTTCGAAATCCGGACTCATCGCCGGCTGCTCGATATCGTCGAACCCACGCCGCAGACGGTGGACGCGCTGATGAAGCTCGACCTCGCGGCCGGCGTGGACGTCGAGATCAAGCTCTAGCCTTTGTCATTGGCCTACGGACCGACAGCCGCGACGCCGGCGGGTCCCTCTGGGGATTGAATGATGCGTACTGGTATATTGGCCAAGAAGCTGGGCATGACCCGGCTGTTCAAGGAAGACGGGACGCATGTTCCCGTCACCGTCCTGCTCATGGATTCGTTGCAGGTCGTCGCGACCCGGACCGAGGCGGTGGATGGCTACAATGCCGTCCAGCTCGGCTGGGGCACGACGAAGGTGAAGAACGTGTCGAAGCCGAACAAGGGCCATTTCGCCCGCGCGAAGGTGGAGCCGAAGGCGAAGCTCGCCGAGTTCCGCGTCGATGCCGATGGGCTGCTCGAGCCCGGCGCGACGTTGAGTGCCGCGCATTTCCTGGTCGGCCAGAAGGTCGATGTCTGCGGCACCAGCAAGGGCAAGGGCTTCGCCGGTGCGATGAAGCGCTGGAACTTCGCCGGCCTCGAGGCCAGCCACGGCGTGTCGATCAGCCACCGTTCGCACGGCTCCACCGGCAACCGCCAGGATCCGGGCAAGACGTTCAAGAACAAGAAGATGGCCGGCCATCTCGGCGTCGAGCGCATCACCACGCTCAATCTCGAAATCGCCGGCGTCGATGCCGAGCGGGGGCTGGTGATGGTGAAGGGCGCGGTGCCCGGGGCCAAGGGCGGCTGGGTGCTGGTGCGCGACGCGGTCAAGCGCGCCCGTCCGGCGGACGCACCGTTCCCCGCGGCGCTGGCGAGCTGAGGGCAGGGACATGCAGATCGAGATCAAGACACTCGACACGGGCAGCGCCGGCACGGCCGAGCTGCCTGACGAGATTTTCGGCCAGAAGCCGCGCGCCGACGTCATGGCCCGCGTGGTTCACTGGCAGCAGGCCAAGCGCCGTGCGGGCACCCACAAGGTGAAGGGCATGGGCGAGGTGCAGGGCACGACCAAGAAGCCCTACAAGCAGAAGGGCACCGGCAATGCCCGCCAGGGCAGCCTGCGCGCGCCGCAATACCGCACGGGTGGCGTGGTGCACGGCCCGGTGGTGCGCGACCACGGCTAAGACCTGCCCAAGAAGGTGCGCCTGCTCGGGCTGATTTCGGCGCTGTCGCAGAAGCAGGCCGAGGGCAAGCTGGTGGTACTCGACGCCGCCTCCGGTGCCGCGAAGACGAAGGAGTTGCAGGCGAAGCTGAAGGTG
>JAGXAV010000168.1 GCA_018971455.1 Rhodospirillales bacterium | reverse complement strand
CGTCCAGGAGCTGGCCAGGGCCGGGACGATGTGCAGCCAGGCATCGATGGCGGTGAGGCCTTCATAGATGTTGCTGTCGATGATCGCCGTGGAGAAGGCGGTGGCGATCTGCGGATCGAGCCCGACCGGAGACTGGTCGGTGGCGATTTCCAGGGTGTGTGCCGCTGGCGCGGCCTGTGCGCCCGCGGTCACCGGCAGCAGCAGGGCCATCGCGAGCGCGCCCCGCCTCGCCGTGTCGAACATGCGCATGGTCATCCCTCCGTCATCGTTTGCCGCAGCCTATCGCAGGTTCCCGGCGGACGGAAACCGCCCGCCGGGCCGGCTTGCATCGTGCTTGACGCCTTGGCACCCGACCCATTACCGATCAGCGCAACGGATGCGCAGGCCGCACAGGCCGCGATCATGACAGGGGAGAAGGCGAAATGGCCAAGAACACGCCGCAGGATCGTGACAGCGCCCGGGACTCGGGTTTTGCCCGGCGCGCCATGCTGGGCGGGGCCGCGCTCGGCGGGGCGCTGCTCGCCATGGGCACGGGCGAGGCGCGCGCCGCGGGCTGGCCGGCGCATACCAGGTGGAAGCTGGTCTTCGTCAACCACGTCACCACCAATCCGTTCTTCGTGCCGACGCAGTACGGCATTCAGGATGCCTGCGCGATGACCGGCTGCGACTATCAGTGGACCGGTTCGCAGACCAGCAATGCCGCGGAAATGGTCAACGCCATGAACGCCGCGATCGCCGCCCGCGCCGATGCCATCGCGGTGCCGATCGTCGATCCGGTCGCGTTCAAGCGCCCGATCGCCCGCGCCATGGAGGCCGGCATTCCTGTGTTTTCCTACAATGCGGATGCCGATGCCGGGCGGCTGGCCTATATCGGACAGGATCTTTATGCCGCCGGCGAGAAGATGGGCGATCGTATCGTCTCGCTGGTCGGATCGGGCAAGATCGTGCTCTTCATCTCCACGCCGGGCCAGCTCAACATCCAGCCGCGCATCGACGGCGCGCAGGCGGCCATCAAGAAATCGGGCAAGCCGATCACGGTCGAGGTCATCGCCACCGGGCCGACGGTCGATGAGGAGTTGTCCAAGATCAAGGCCTATTACATCGGTCACCAGGATGTGAAGGGCATGTTCGCCGTCGATGGCGGCAGCACCCAGGGCATTTCGGAGGTCATGCGCACCAGCGGCCTGGCGGCGAAGGGCATCCATGGCGGCGGCTTCGATCTGCTGCCGCGCACGCTGGCCAACATCCATGACGGGCACCTGGACTTCACCATCGACCAGCAGCCCTACCTGCAAGGCTTCTACACCGTGATGGAGATGGTCAATTTCCTTGCCTCGGGCGGGCTGGTCGGGCCGGCCGACGTCAACACCGGCCTGAAATTCGTCATCAAGGACAATGTCGGCCCCTACCTTGCCACCGCCACGCGCTACGAGGGCAAGACCGACAAGCAGTTGATCGTCAAGCGCAGCGGGCCGATCAAGGCGTGAGCAGCGCGGCGCGGGGCGCCGGGGCGGGCGGCGTGCTGGCCGCCTTCCTGCGCTGGCGCGAGGCGAGCATCATCCTCGTCGGCGTGCTGCTGACGCTGTACTTCCAGGCCGCGAACGACAACTTCCTCAGCTCGGACAATCTGCAGACGCTGTCGCAGTTCATCGCCGCCTCGGCGATCATTGCGTGCGGCGAGATCATGCTGCTGATCTGCGGCGAGATCGACCTCTCGGCCGGCCATGTCTTCGCCCTCTCGCCGTTCCTCATGCATTTCGCCAATGCGGCCGGTGCGCCGATCGTGCCGTCCCTCCTGCTGGCGCTGGTGGCTGCGGCCGGCATCGGCCTGGTCAACGGGCTGATCACGGTCAAGCTGAAGGTGCCGTCTTTCGTCACCACGCTCGGCACGCTCTATCTGCTGAACGGGTTCACGCTCACCGTCTCCCACGGCTCGCCGGTCGATACCGGCGGCAGCCCGGGTTTCGCCAATATCATGGGCGCATCGGGCTACGCCGAAATCAGCTGGGCTTTTGCCATCGTTCTGGTCATGCACTTCGTGCTGCGGCAGACGAGATGGGGACTGCACACCATTGCCGCCGGCGGCAACCTCATCGGCGCCGCCGAGGCCGGCATCGATGTCGGCCGCATCAAGATCGGCAATTTCATGCTGACCAGCGTGCTGGCGGGCTTTACCGGCATCATCGAGGCGTTCCGCATCGGCTCCACCGACCCATTGGCGGGCGGCACGCCGATCATGTTCCTCGCGGTGGCGGCGGGCGTGATCGGCGGCACGCCGCTGGCCGGCGGGTCGGGCACGATCCTGGGCGGGCTGGTCGGCGCGATCGTGCTGGGCGTGCTTCGCGACGGCTTCACGCTGCAGGGCATCAACGCCTTCACCTTCGACATGATTCTCGGCGGCGCGATCCTGGTGGCGATGATCTCGAACATCCATCTCGGCCGGTTCGGCCGCGGACGTGCGTCGTGACCACGCTTTTGCGCGCGACGGACATCACCCGGCAATTCGGCAGCGTGACCGCGCTCGATGGGGTATCGCTGCACCTGGAACCGGGCGAGATCCTCGGCATTCTCGGCGATAACGGCGCCGGAAAATCGACGTTGATGAAGATCCTCACCGGCTACCAGCCGCCGAGTTCGGGACAGATCTGGATCGATGGCGCCGAGGTCGCGCTGCGCTCGGTCGATCACGCGCGCAGCCTGGGCATCGAATGCGTCTATCAGGATTTGGCGCTGGTCAATGGGCTGAGCGTCACCCACAACCTCTTTCTCAATCGGGAAATTCTGCGCGGCTTTCCGCCTTTCATGCTCGATAATCCGGCCATGCGCCGGCGGGCACGGGAGATTCTGGACGATATCGGGGTCAATATTCCCTCGGTCGACCTGGAGGTGGAGCGGCTGTCCGGCGGGCAGCGGCAGGCGATCGCGGTGGCGCGGGCCGTGGGCAGCGCCGCGCGCATCCTGCTGCTCGATGAGCCGCTGGCCGCGATGGGCGCACGTGAATCAGCGCTGATCATCGACCTCATCCAGCGCCTCAAGGGCCGCGGCGACATGGCGATCATCATGATCATGCACAATTACGCGCAGACCCTGGAAATTGCCGACCGCATCATGCTGATGCAGCACGGCACCGTGACCTATGAGGGGCGCGCGGCCGAAACCTCGGTGAGCGAATTGATGGAGATCGTGCGTCGCGGATACCGCGCCGCGCGCTCGGCGTAGGAGGGGACGATGTCGCCGCTCGATGCGAAATATCCCAGCCTGGCCGGGCAGGTGGTGCTGGTCACTGGCGGTGCGTCGGGCATCGGGGCAGCGCATGTGGCGCATTTCGCGGCGCAGGGCGCGCGGGTGGCCTTCCTCGACCGCGACAGCGAGGCCGCCGGGGCCCTGGGCGCGGATCTTCGCGCGCGGGGTCTCGCCGATCCCCTGTTCGTCGCCTGCGATCTGCGCGACATCGCGGCCCTGCGTTCGGCGGTGGCGGCGGTGCGCACCGCCCTCGGGCCGATCGGCGTGCTGGTCAACAATGCCGCTCATGACGAGCGGCATGCGTGGCAGGATGTGACCGTGGAGTACTGGGAGGATCGGTTGCAGGTCAATCTGCGCCACCAGTTCTTCGCCATCCAGGCGGTGGCGCCCGACATGCTGGCGGCGGGCGGGGGTTCGATCATCAATTTCGGCTCGATCAGCTGGCGCCTCGGCCAGGGCGGCATGCCCGCCTACACCACGGCGAAGGCCGGGATCGAGGGGCTGACGCGCAGCTTCGCGCGCGATCTCGGCCCCGCCAATATCCGGGTGAACTGCGTCATTCCGGGCTGGATCATGACCGCCCGCCAACTCGCCCTGTGGGTCACGCCGGAGGCCAAGGCCGCGACGCTGAATGCGCAATGTCTGAAGCAGATGCTGGTGCCCGATGACGTGGCCCGCCTGGTGTTGTGGCTTGCCGCGAGCGACAGCCGCATGTGCACCGGGCAGAGCTGGGTGGTGGATGGCGGGCGGCTTTAGTTCATCCCGCCAGCGCCCGCACGACCGCCCCGAGCACATCATCCCACGTCCCGGGCGTTGCCTGGCGGAACAGCCGCATCCCGGGATACCAGGGGCTGTCCGCACGATCGCGCAGCCAGCGGAAGTCGCTGGCGTGCTGCAGCAGCACGGCGCAGGGCCGCGCCATCGCGCCGGCGAGATGGGCGACGGAGGTATCGACGGTGATGATGTGATCGAGGCAGGCCAGCAGGGCGGCTGTCTCCTGGAAATCCGTCAGAAGATGGTCATGGCGGATGACCCCGTCCCTCGGCGCGTCGGCGGCAATCTCCTTCTGGATGAGGTGCAGCTCGGCATCGAGCGCGCCAAGCCGGTCCACCATCCTGGCGGGCGGAATGGAGCGGATGGCATCGTCCGGATGGTCGGCGCTGCCAGACCAGGCGATGCCGATGCGCCGGCGGCGCTTCGGCCCGAGCCGGGCCTGCCATTTCGCCACGCGCGGGGCGTCCGCGTGGAGATAGGGTGACGGTGCGGGAATCGTCGCCAGCCGCGTCTGGAAAAGATACGGCAGGCTGAGCAGCGGCGCGTGAACATCGCAGGCCGGGTGTGCGGTCTCCGCGGCCACGATTTCATCGGCCATTCCGCCGAGCAGCCCGACCAGCGGCGCCTGCACCTGAAGGATGACATGCGCGCCGCGTTGGCGGGCGAGGGCGGCGTAGCGCGCGAACTGGATGGTGTCGCCCAACCCCTGCTCGGCGTGCAGCAGCAGGCGCAGGCCGGCGAGCGGCGTAGCACCATCCCATGCGGGTGCGTCGACGGGGATTTCGTCGGCGGTGAAGCGCGCATCCTGCCAGCGGCTTTCATAGGCGGGCCAGCCGCGCGCACAGTCACCCTGGGCGAGCAGGGCCAGGCCCTCGCCGAACCGGGCCTGAACCAGGTTCGGGTCCCGGGCGATGGCGCGCCCGAACCAGGAGGCGGCCGATTGCGGCTGGTCCAGGGCGAGCAGCGCGCCGCCGAGATTGTTGCAGATCTCCGGATCATCCGGCGCGATGGTGTGGGCGCGGTACAGATGAACCAGCGCGTCCTTCGGCCGGTGCAGGGCGAGCAGGGCCGATGCGGCGTTGTTTAACGTGCCGGCATAGCCGGGTTGCAGCGCATGGGCGCGCTCATAGCAGGCCAGCGCCTCCGCGTGCCGGCCCTCGGCGCGCAAGGCGTTGCCGAGATTGTTGTGGGCGCCGGCATGTCCGGGCTTCAGTTGCAGGGCGCGCCGGAAGCACGCCTGCGCCGCGGCGGCATCGCCGGTCGCGTGCAGGACATTGCCGAGATTGTAGTGCAGCTCGGCCAGGCCGGGCGCCAGCGCCAGCGCCGCGCGATAGGCACCGATGGCTTCCGTGTGACGACCGAGCCCGGTCAGCGCGTTGCCGAGATTGTTCTGGGCGTCCACGTTGAGCGGCGCGATCTGGCTGGCCCGGAGCAGATGGAGCACGGACTCGTCCCGCGCGCCCGCATGCCACAGCGCGGTCCCGAGGGCGAGGAGGATCGCGGCGTCATCAGGCCGCGTGGCCAGGCTCCCGCGAAGGGCGCCGATGGCATCGGGCGTGGTGACGGACACCGCCTAGTCCCTGGCCGGCCGAAACCGGAGCAGTGCGGCCGCGATCTGCGCGATCGGGCTGCGCCAGTCACCCGGGCGGGGTTGGC
>JAGXAV010000167.1 GCA_018971455.1 Rhodospirillales bacterium | reverse complement strand
GCCCGCACCGAGAATCTGCACGACTACCTGATCCCGACGATCGGCGACATTCCGCCGATCGACACCATCCTCATCGAGCGGCCCGATCCGCTCGGCCCCTATGGCGCGAAGGGCGTGGGCGAGCCGGCGCTGGTGGCCACCGCGCCGGCCATCCTCAACGCCATCGCGCATGCCACCGGGGCGCGGATCACGCAGGTTCCGGCAACACCGGAGCGCGTGCTGGCGGCGCTGGCGCGATGACCACCACCCATGCCGCCACCGACGCGCCGGCCGAGGCGGCCCTTGCCGCGGCGGCGACGGCCGAGCCCGGCATCGTCACCTGCGATGCCTGTCCGGTGCTGTGCCGCATCCGCGCCGGCAAGACCGGCGCCTGCGATCGGTACGGCAATGTCGAGGGCCGGCTCACCCGCCTCGACCCGCTCACCGCCATCGTGCGGGCGCCGGAACTGGTGCGCTTCGCCGGCGCCGACTGGTCCGGCAACCCGATCGCCGCGCGCGACATCTTCTTCTCCGCGATCGGCGCCGGCACCACCTATCCCGACTACAAGCCCGCCCCCTTCATCGTCGGCAGCGAGATCGACGGTGTCGATACCGTCACTGTCGTCTCGGAGGGCGTGTTCAGCTATTGCGGCCTGAAGGTGAAGATCGACACCGATCGCCATCTCGGCCCCGAATGCGCCGTCATCCGCGCCGAGGGCGAGGTGGTGGGCCATGTCACCACCGCCGAATATGGCAGCCAGATGCTCAGCCTGGGCGGCGTCCACCATCTGACCGGCGGCAGCAAGCGCGAGGGGGTGGTGACCTGCGAGATCATGCTGCGGCTGGCCAATGGCGAGGCGGTCGAGCTCGCCATCGCGGAGGGTGCCACGGTGCGGGTGCAATCCGGCCAGGCGCCGGTGGTGGACGGGGTGGTCGAGCGGCGCATGCGCGTCGGCTGCGGATCGGCCACCATCGGCATCTTCGCCGGCCAGTGGCTCGGCCATGCCGATGAGGTGATCGTGGTGGATGACCACATCACCGGCGTGCTGAGCGAGCACCAGGCCGGCCGCTTTCTCGGCATGCGCCCGGCCGGCCTCCGCGTGCGCGGACGCCGCTCCACGCCGGGGCGCTATTTCCAGGTTGCCGAACCCGGCACGGGCTGGGGCGGCACGGATATCGCGGACCCGCTGACCATCATCGAGCGCATCGACCCCAAGGCGGCGTGGCCCGGGCTGCGGCTGCTGATGGTGTCCACCACCGGCGAGCATGCCGCCTGGTTCGTGCTCGATGAGGCGCTGCGGCCGCAGCCGGCCGAGATGCCGCCTGCAATCGCCGCGGCGGTGGCGCGCATCGGCGAAAATTGCGAACCGGCCCTGTGCACGGTGCTGTTCATGGCCGGCGCCGGGGGCAGCCTGCGCGCCGGCGCCACCGAAAATCCCGTGCTGCTGACACGCGCCGTGCAGGCCGGCCGGGCGCGCGTCACCTCCGGCGGCGCGCCGGTGTTCGTGTGGCCGGGCGGCGGCATCACCTACATGGTCGATGTAGCGCGCATGCCAGCGGGCGCGTTCGGCCACGTGCCGACGCCGGCATTGGTGGCGCCCATCGAGTTCACGCTGCCGCGGGCGGATTACCTGCGCCTCGGTGGATTTGCCGATCGCATCCGCCCGCTCGCCGAGGTGGCGCGGGAGACGCGGCCGCGCGCCGTGCTGCTGCCGCCCGGCACGCCGTTTCCCCGGCCATGAGCGCGGTCGCCGCCCTGCTGGCCGATGGCAGGCTGCATTTGCAGCACGGGCCGATCGACTGCCTGTGCCGAGCCTGGGGCCCGGCGGACGAGGTACAGGCCGCCTACCGCCAGGCGGCGGCCGCGTTCGATACGGTGCTGGACGATCTTTGCGCCGAGCTGGCGCTGCTGCGCACGCCCCTGCCCGCCGCACGGCCCCGCGGGGCGGTCGCGGCGGCGATGCACGCGGCGTGCCTGCCCTACGCCGCGGATTTCATCACGCCGATGGCCGCGGTGGCCGGCGCGGTCGCCGACCATGTGCTGGCGGCGCTGTGCGCCGGGCGGCGGCTGGACCGCGCCTTCGTCAACAATGGCGGCGACATCGCCTTTCACCTGGCACCCGGGCATCAGCTGCGCTGCGGCTTGGTGGGCGACCTTGCCGCGCCGGGGCTCGACGGCGTGCTCGTGCTCTCCGCCGCCGCCGCCGCGCGCGGCATCGCCACCTCCGGACGGGCCTGCAAGGGGCATGGCGGGCGCAGCTTCTCCTTCGGCATCGCCGACGCGGTCAGCGTTCTGGCGCGCGACGCGGCCACGGCCGATGCCGCCGCGAGCATGATCGGCAATGCCGTCGATCTGCCTCGCCACCCCGCCATCCGCCGCCTCCCGGCCTGCGCGGTCGATCCCGACAGCGATCTCGGCGCGCGGGCGATTACCTGGGAGGTGGGCCTGCTGAGCGATGACGCGTGCGCGGCGGCTCTGGACAGCGGCCGGCGCATGGCGGATGGTCTGCTCCGCGCGGGGCTGATCGAGGGCGCCGTTCTCACCCTGCGCGGGCAAATCTCACTCTGCGGCGCGCCCGCCGCCGCACTGGAACTGGCATGATCCGCAAATTGCTGACCATTGTCGAGGAGACCTGCCGCGAGGCAGGACAGGGCATCACCCCGCCAACGCGGAAGGCCGCCGCCATCGCCGTGATCGGCAACCCGTTCGCCGGGCGCTACGCCGCCGACCTGGCCGAGCTGATCGAGACCGGGGAGATGCTCGGCGCATTGCTCGGCGAGCGCGCGGTGCAGGCGCTGGGCATCGCGCCCGGCGCGGTGCAGAGCTACGGCAAGGCGGCGATCGTCGGCGAGGATGGCGAGCTGGAGCACGCCGCGGCCATCCTGCACCCCAAGCTCGGCGCGCCGCTGCGCCGGGCGGTGGAGAAAGGTGCTGCCCTCGTGCCGAGCGCCAAGAAGCGCGGCGGCGTGGGATGCGCGATCGACGTGCCGCTCGGCCACAAGGATGCGGCCTTCGTGCGCAGCCATTTCGACGCCATGGAAATCCGCGTGACCGATGCGCCGCGCCGCGACGAAATCGTCGTTGCGGTCGTGGTGACCGACTCCGGCCGGCCGCTGGCCCGCATCGGTGGCCTCGCCGCCGATGCGATCGAGGGCAGAGACGGGCTGCGCTGAACCAGAATCCACCAGGGGACCCCTATGGCCATCACCCGCCGCACGCTGCTGACCGCTTCCGCCGCGACCCTCGCCGCACCCGCCATCGTGCGCGCGCAGGGCTCGGCGCCGATCCGTATCGGCGAGATCAACTCCTACACCGCCGTGCCGGCCTTCACGGTGCCGTATCGCAATGGCTGGCAGCTGGCCGTGGAGCAGGTCAATGCCGCGGGCGGCGTGCTGGGGCGCAAGATCGAGGTGATCAGCCGCGACGATGCCGGCAAGCCGCCTGACGCCATTCGCCTCGCCGGCGAGCTGATCAACGACCAGAAGGTCGATCTGCTGGCCGGGGGCTTCCTGTCGAATATCGGCCTCGCGCTTGGCGACTTCGCCGCCCATCAGAAGAAACTTTACGTCGCGGGCGAGCCGCTGACCGATGCGCTCGTGTGGCAGGACGGCAACCGCTACACCTACCGGCTGCGTCCTTCGACCTACATGCAGGCGGCGATGCTGATCGCCGATGCGGCCAAGCTTGGCGCGAAGCGCTGGGTGACGGTGGCGCCGAACTATGAATACGGCACCTCGGCGGTGAAGTGGTTCAAGAAGCTGCTGGCCGAGAAGCAGCCCGGCGTGCAGTTCGTCGGCGACCAGTTGCCCGCGCTCGGCAAGATCGATGCCGGCGCCACGGTGGCGGCGTTGGCCGAGGCCAAGCCGGACGCCATCTTCAACGTCACATTCGGCGCGGACCTCACCAACTTCGTGCGCCAGGGCAATACGCGCGGCCTGTTCGAGGGGCGGCACGTCGTCTCCGTGCTGACCGGCGAGCCGGAATATCTCGCCCCGCTCGGGGCCGAGGCGCCGAGCGGCTGGATCGTCACCGGCTATCCGGTGGACAGCGTCAAGGATGCCGCCAACCTCAAGTTCATCAACGACTACAAAGCGAAGTTCAAGGAGATGCCGAAAATGGGCTCGGTGGTCGGCCACGCGCTGATCACCTCCATCGTCGCCGGCATCGCCAAGAGCGGATCGACGGACAGCGAGAAGATGGCCGATGGCTTCGCCGGCGCCTCCTTCGCCACCCCGTTCGGCCAGTGCATGTGGCGGGCGCTCGACCACCAGAGCACCATGGGCACCTTCGTCGGCAGGACCGCGGTGAAGGACGGGCATGGTGAGATGGTCGACTGGCGCTATGTCGATGGCGCCTCCGCCCTGCCGAGCGATGCCGAGGTCAAAGCGCTCCGGCACGCCTGACGCGCCTGCATGGGGTTCTACCTTGTCCAGTTCCTGACAGGGCTTTCCGGCGCCTCATCGCTGTTCCTGGTGGCCAGCGGGCTGACGATCATCTTCGGCGTCACCCGCGTGGTCAATTTCGCCCATGGCAGCCTGGCCATGCTCGGGGCCTATATCGGCTGGAGCATCCTCACCCGCCTGCCCGCGGGGCCGATCTGGTTCGTGCTCGGCATCCTGCTGACCTGCCTCGCCACGGCGGCGATCGGGCTCGTGCTCGAAACCTCCCTGCTGCGGCGCATCTATCACGCGCCGGAACTGTTGCAGCTTCTCGCCACCTTCGGCGTCGTGCTGATGGTGCAGGACGCCGCGCTGAAGCTGTGGGGCCCGGATGATCTGGCGCTGCCGCGCCCGCCATGGCTGCGCGGGTTCGTGACCATCGCCGGCGAGCGGATGCCGGCCTACGACCTGATCCTGATCGCCGTCGGCCCGGCCGTGCTGGCGGCGCTGTGGCTGCTCTTTACCCGCACGCGCTGGGGGCTGCTGGTGCGGGCGGCGACGCAGGACCGGGACATGCTGGCGGCCCTTGGCGTCGATCAGCGGCATCTCTTCACCGCCGTGTTCGCGCTCGGCGCGGGGCTCGCCGGGCTCGGCGGCGCGCTCGCGCTGCCCGACGCCTCGGCCAATCTTCAGATCGATCTCATCACCATCACGGACGCCTTCGTGGTCGTCGTCATCGGCGGGCTGGGCAGCATTGCCGGCGCCTATCTCGCCAGCCTGCTGATCGGGCTGATGCAGGCCTTCGGCATCGTGGTGCTGCCGCAGAGCACGCTCGTGCTGGTTTTCGTCATCATGGCGGTGGTGCTGGTGCTGCGCCCGCACGGGCTGCTGGGCCGCCGGCAGGAACAGGCGCGGGCGGGCGGCACGGGGGCGGCCCTCATCCGCCCCGCCGACCGGGCGCTGCGCGTGCTGGGCGTGATCGCGCTGATCGCGGCGATCCTCGCACCCTTCGTGGCCAGCCAGTTCGTGCTCGCGGTGCTGACCGAGATGCTGGTCGCCATGCTGTTCGCGGCCTCGCTTCACATGCTGATGGGGCCTGGCGGCATGCCCAGTTTCGGCCATGCCGCGTGGTTCGGCCTCGGCGCCTACGGTGCGGCGCTGGCCGCCAGATCGCTGATGGCGCCGATGGAGATCTCGCTGCTGGCCGCGCCGGTGCTGGCCGGCGCGGTGGCGGCGCTGGTGGGCGGGCTGGTGGTGCGCCTGTCGGGGGTGACCATGGCGATGCTGACCCTGGCCTTTGCGCAGATCGTCTGGGCCACCGCCTTCCAGGCC
>JAGXAV010000166.1 GCA_018971455.1 Rhodospirillales bacterium | reverse complement strand
CGCCAGCACCCGGCGCGCCATCGCGGCCGTGCAGGCGCGCGGGCCGCGCTGCGTGCTGGCCACCAGCATGCGCACCGAGGACACGCCGCATGACGCGATCGACATGGTGGTGGGCGAGGGCGGCACGCTCCACCAGTTGCGCACGCCCCGCCTGGAGCTCAGCATCAACGGCGCCGGCGATGCGCTGGCGGCCCTGTTCCTGTTCCACTACCTGCGCGGCGGCACGGCGGGCGAGGCTCTGGCCGAGGCCGGCAGCGCGATCCATGGGCTGCTCGTGCACACCGCCCGGGCGGGCGCGCGCGAGCTGCAGATGGTGGCCGCGCAGGACGAGTTCGTCGCACCGAGCCGGCGCTTCCTGGCGCGCCCCTGCTGACCGCCCATGCGGGCCTGGACCGTCTATGCCCGCGCCATCGCCACGATCGACCGGAACCGGCGCACGGCAATCCTTCTGCTGCTCGCCAACATCGCCGTCGCGGTGCTCCAGTTCGCCGATCCCCTGATCTTCGGGCGCGTGATCGAGCTGCTCGCCGGCCCGCGCGCGGGCGGCGGCGCGGCCCGTCTGCTCGCGTTATGGGCCGGCATTGCCGCCTGCGGCATCGGCCTCGGCATCGCCACCGCGCTGCGCGCCGAGCGGCTCGCCCATCGCAGCCGGCTCGAGGCCATGCGCGGGTTTTTCGAGCATGCGCTGAGCCTGCCGCAGGCCTTTCACGGCCACACCCAGTCCGGCCGCCTTATGAAGACCATGTTCGGCGGCGCGGACGCGATGTTCTGGCTCTGGCTCTTTCTCTTCCGCGATCAGCTGGCGAGCTTCACCGCCCTGCTCGTGCTGCTGCCGCTGACCCTGCTGCTGAACTGGCGGCTCGCCCTCGTGCTGGTCGGGCTGGTGGTCGTGTTTGCCGTCCTCACGCTGATCGTCGTCCGGCGCGCCCAGGGCGGGCAGGCGCGCGCGCAGGGCTGGCAGACGCGCCTGGCCGGCAGCGCGCAGGATGCGCTGGCCAATGTCGTCGTCGTGCAGTCCTTCGGCCGCGTCGCCGCCGAGGCACGGCTGTTCGCCGGCATGGTGGAGCAGGTGATCGCTCACCAGTTCCCCGTGCTCACCTGGTGGGCCCTGCTTAACGTTGCGACGCGCGCGGCGAGCACCATCGCGGTCATCACCCTCGTCGTCGCCGGCATGGCGCTGCACGGCTCGGGACAGGCGCAGATCGGCGACATCGTCAGTTTCATGGGTTTCGCGACCCTGCTGATCGGCCGTCTGGAGGGGGCGATGAACTTCATCACCCGCCTCAGTCTCGATGTCCCCGCCATCGGTGATTTCTTCGCCGTGCTCGATGCCGCGGACACGGTGCCGGAGATGCCGCACGCCCCGCCCCTGCGGGTGACGGCGGGCGCGGTGGCGTTCGAGGATGTGCGGTTTTCCTATCCGGCCGGCGCCTACCCCGACGGCGCCTATCCGACCGACGGAACCCTCCCGCCGGCCAACCCGCCAGTGCTGCGCGGCATCTCGTTCGCGGCGGCGCGCGGCCAGGTCGTCGCCCTGGTCGGACCGACCGGCGCCGGCAAGACGACGGCGATGGCGCTGCTGCAACGCATGTGGGACCCCGATCGTGGCGCCATCCGCATCGACGGGCAGGATCTGCGCGCGGTGTCGCGCGACAGCCTGCGCGCGGCGATCGGCGTGGTGTTCCAGGAGAGCCTGCTGCTCAACCGCTCGATCCGCGACAACGTGCTGATCGGCCGTCCGCAGGCTGACGACGCGGCCTTGCGCGCAGCGTGCAGGCTGGCCGACGCCGAGGAGTTCATTCTCCGCCAGGGCGCCGGCTACGACACGCTGGTGGGCGAACGCGGCGCCACCCTGTCCGGCGGTCAGCGCCAGCGCCTGGCGATTGCCCGCGCGCTGCTCAAGGACCCGCCGATCCTCATCCTCGACGAGGCCACCAGCGCCCTTGACGCCGCCACCGAGGCCCGCATCGCCGCCAGCCTGAAGACGCTGATGGCCGGCCGCACCACCTTCATCATCGCCCATCGCCTGTCCACCGTGCGCGAGGCCGATCACATCCTGGTGTTCGAGGACGGCCGGGTCGTCGAGCAGGGGCGCTTCGCGGCGCTGCTCGCCCAGGGCGGGCGCTTCGCAGCACTGGTGGACAGCCAGCTTGCCTCCGCCGAGCGGTGAGCGTCGGTGCGGCTGCGCCATTCATTGTGCAGCGCACTCTAAGTTTTTGCATCGCGCGTCGCCGCGGGCGCATCATCCGTGCCTGTGACCGGCCATGCGGCCGGACCACCGACACGGGAGGGCATCATGACCGTCGCCGCGATCCTCAAGCACAAAGGCCACGACGTCGCCTCCGTTCGCCCAACCACCACGGTGGCCGAGCTGGCGCGATTGCTGTCCGGCAAGCGTATCGGCGCGGTCGTGGTGCAGGACGCCGCCGAGCAACTTCTCGGCATCGTCAGCGAGCGTGACATCGTCCACGCCCTGGCCGCCAATGACACGCGTGCCCTGGACATGACCGCCGGCCAGCTGATGACCCGCGCGCTGAAAACCGCGACGCTGCGCACCACCGTCGGCGAGGCGATGACGATGATGACCGCCGGGCGCTTCCGCCATCTGCCGGTGCTGGACGAGCACGGCGCGCTGATCGGCATCGTCAGCATCGGCGACGTCGTCAAGGCGCGCATCATGCAGCAGGATCACGAGGTCGACAGCCTCAAGGCCTACGTCGCCGGCAGCGTCTGAGCGCGCGAGGTCCGGCGGATCAGTTCCGCCAGACCGGCTTGCCGAGATTGATGTCCTGCTGGCTCGTGCTGCCGCCGACCACCGCCCCCGCGCCGGCGCCGATCAAGGCGCCCGCCGCCACGCCAATGGGCCCGCCGAGCAGCCCGATCGTTGCCCCGGTCGCCGCCCCGGTGCCGGCGCCGGTGGAAACACGGTCGAAATTGCTGCTGCCGCAGCCGGCCAGCAGGGTCAGCACACCGCCAACGGCCAGGCGAATCAGATTTCGCATCACGTTCCTCTCCTGCCCCATGCCTCCGCCTTCGCCGCCAGAATTGGCGACTCGGGCCGAGCACATCGTCCTATATGGCAGCAATTGCCCGCAAATTGCTAATTTTCCTCACTTCCTCCACCGCGGCCCTTTCCACACGGAGCCGCGCTGCTAGGCTTGCCATCCCCTCACCGTGCGGAGGCCTCCTTGGAGCGCGACATCATCGCCTATTCGCCCATTCTGCATCGTCCGCGCCTGTCCTGGCCGGGCGGTGCCCGCGTCGCGCTATGGGTCTGCCCCAACATCGAACATTACGAATTCCTGCCCAAATTCGTCCGCACGCGCGACCCGTGGCCGCGCAGCCCGCACCCCGACGTGCTCGGCTACTCGATCCGCGATTATGGCAACCGCGTCGGCCTGTGGCGGCTGTTCGAGGCGACCGACGCGCTCGGCCTGCGCTGCACGGTCAGCCTGTCCATGGCGGTCATCCAGCACTACCCGGCGATCCTGGAGGCGATGGAGAATCGCGGCTGGGAACTGATGTCCCATGGCATCTACAACACGCGCTATCACTGGGACTTCACCGAGGCCGAGGAACGCGCGGCGATGCAGGAGAGCCGCGCCATCCACCGCGCGCTCACCGGCCGCGAGCAGCGCGGCTGGTTCAGTCCGGCCATCACCAACACCCACCGTACCTTCGACCTCGCCGCCGAAGCCGGCTTCGACTACACGTGCGACCTCTATCACGACGACCAGCCTTTTCCGGTGCGCACCCGCACCGGCGACCTCATCACGGTTCCCTACACGGTCGACCTCAATGATGTGATCCTGTGGCGGCGCGGCGAGGAGATCGACGCCTTCGCCCAGCAGATCCGTGACCATTTCGACACCGTCTATGCCGAGGGCGCGGTGCAGGGCCGGGTGATGTGCATCGCCCTGCACCCTTTCTGGATCGGCCAGCCGCACCGCATCCGCGGCTTCCAGCGGGTGATGGAGTATATCCTCTCGCATCCGGGCGTGTGGTGCGCCACCGCCGCCGAGATCGCCGACCATTACCGCGCCGAGCACGCGGCGGCGCTCGGCGCCCATCTCGCCGCCCGCGCAACGCCTTCCGGCGCGCCTGGAGAGGGAGGGGCCGGCCATGGCTGAGCCGTCGAACACGCCTCCGGTCGGCGAAACCCGCCGCCCGGGCATGGACCATGAGCTGTACCCCTTCCGCACTCTGGCCGAAAGCCCGCGCCTCGCCTGGCCCGGCGGCGCCCGCATGGCCGTCACCGTCACCCTGATGCTCGATTACTGGGAGCTCGACCCGCCGGCCGAGGCGAGCCGGGACCCGCGCGTGGTGTCCCCCCTCGGCAATTTCCGCCCGGACTGGCTGACCTGGAGCCAGCGCGAATACGGCAACCGCGTCGGCATCTTCCGCGTGCTCGACATGCTCGACCGCTTCGCCGTGGTGCCCAGCGTGGCCCTCGGCGCCGCCGCCGCCCGCCGCTACCCGGAACTGGTCGATGAGTGCGCGCGGCGCGGCGCCGCGTTCCTCGCCCACGGCACACATGCCACACGCCGTATCACCAGCCGGATGAGTGCCGCCGAGGAGGCCGCCTTCATCGCCGAGAGCCGCGATGCGGTGCAGCGCGCCACCGGGCAGCACCCCGCCGGCTGGTGCGGCCAGGATTTCAATGAGAGCCCCCGCACGCCCGGCCTGCTCGCCGAAAGCGGCTTCGCCTACACGACCGACTGGAGCAATGACGATCGGCCCTATCTGCTGAACACGGCCGCCGGCAAACCCGGCCCGCTCATCTCCCTCCCGGCTCACAGCGAGTGGAACGACCTCGAATGCATGTGGCTGCGGCGCGTGGCACCGGCGGTCTGGGCGCGCGGCGTCGCCGAGGCGGCCGTCGTGCTGCACGCCGAGGGTGGGGCCGCGTTCAATCTCACCCTGCACCCCTGGATCGCCGGGCAGGCGCACCGCATCCGCTACCTCGGCGAGGCGCTGGCGGGCGTGCTCGGTCTGCCCGGCCTGTGGCGCGCCACCACCGACGAGGTGGCGCGGGCGGCTCGTGATCAGTTATAGAAGACGAACAATCCCTGGGGGAGCGATGCCATGCCGATTCCGCTGAAGCGCCCGAGCTGGGTGCAGGATTTCCAGGCTTTCATCATGCGCGGCAATGTGGTCGATCTGGCGGTCGGCATCATTATCGGCGCCGCCTTCACCGGCATCGTCGCCAGCCTGGTGAAGGATCTGTTCAATCCGCTGATCGGCCTGCTGCTCGGCGGCATCGATTTCAGCAATATCTTCATCACCCTGAAGGGACCCCACGTGGCGACGCTGGAGGCCGCCAAGGCGGCCGGCGCGGTCACGCTGAATGTCGGCGTGTTCATCAACGCGGTCATCCAGTTCCTGATCGTCGCCTTCGCCGTGTTCTGGCTGGTCAAGGGGCTGAGCGTCCTGCAGCGCAAGCAGGCCGAGGAGCCGGCCGCCCCGCCGCCGCCGCCGCGTTCGGAAACGCTGCTCGAGGAGATCCGCGACCTGCTTGCCAAGCACTGACGGGGTGGGCGGCCCGACCAAAGAGGCACGGCCGGGCCTGACGCGCGAGCTGCTGCTGAGCGGCGGATTTCCGGCGCTGGTCGCCCGCTCCAATCCCGGGCTGCGGCTGCTCAGCGACGAGGAGCGCGCCGCCTCGCTCGCCGCCATCCTCGCCGCCCGCCCCCGGCAGGATGCCGAAGACCGTGCGGGCGTCTG
>JAGXAV010000165.1 GCA_018971455.1 Rhodospirillales bacterium | reverse complement strand
AGGTTGGGCCACGCCGGTGCTGCGCGGGGCCAGGAACGACAGGCGGTTCAGCGCCGCCCAATCGATCAGCTCGAGCCGCCCGTCGGCATGTTCGACCAGCGCCGTGCAGCTTTCCACCCAGTCTCCGTCATTGAGATACAGCACGCCGCCGACCTCGCGCATTTCGGCGTGGTGGATGTGGCCGCAGACGACACCGTCGAAGCCGCGGCGGCGTGCCTCGCCGGCCAGCGCGCTCTCGAACCGGTCGATGGCCTTCACCGCCTCCTTCACCTGCCGCTTGAGCCAGGCCGACAGCGACCAGTAGGGATAGCCCAGATGCCGGCGGGCAACGTTGAACCAGCGGTTCACCACGAGTGCGGTCGCATAGGCCCAGTCCCCGAGCAGGGCGAGGAACTTGGCGTAGCGCACCACGCTGTCGAAGGCGTCGCCATGGGTCACCAGCAGGCGGCGATTATCGGCGGTGCGGTGCTCGGCCTCGGCGCGCAGCTTGATGCCGGCGATTTCCAGGCCGAGCGGCAGCCAGGTGCGGAACATCTCGTCGTGATTGCCGGGGATGTAGGTCACCGCCGTGCCGGCGCGGGCATGGCGCAGGATCAGGCGCAGCACCTCGTCATGGCCGGCGTCCCAGTACCAGGATTTGCGCAGCCGCCAGCCATCGATGATGTCGCCCACCAGATAGAGGTGCTCGCAGCTGACGCGGCGCAGGAAGTCGGCAAGAAAATCGCTGCGGCAGCCGCGTGTGCCGAGATGCACGTCGGAGATGAAGATGGCCCGATAGGGCGTCGTGGTGCGGGGTGCGGCGGCGTTCATGGGCGCGAGCCAATACGGCAGTTGCCGCGTCGGGCACGTGAAGTTTGCATGACCTGGCGGGGATTTGCCCGCGCGGGCGAAGATCATGGCTCCGCCGTCAATCTGTCATTTCTCTGCAATGATTTCGGCGCATGGAGCGCATTTGCGTCGTCGACTGGCGACCGAGTCGGAGGGGCGCGTGGTCATCATCTTCAACCCAGTCGCCGGCCGCCGGCGCGCGGCGCTGCTGTGGCGGGTGCTGGACGTGATGAGCCAGAGCGGCGTGCGCCTCGACATCGTCGAGACCCAGCGCGCGGGACATGGTGGCGAAATGGCCCGCGAGGCGGCCCGGGCGGGCGTCAATCTGGTGGTCGCCGCCGGCGGTGACGGCACCATTGCCGAGGTGGCCGCCGGCCTGGCCGGCTCGCCCTGCCGGCTCGGCATCATTCCGCTGGGCACGGCCAACGTGCTGGCCCATGAGCTCGCCCTGCCTTTCGCCCCGCGCGAGGTCGCCGCCGCCCTGGCCTTCGGGCGGACCCGCACGGTCTGGCCCGGCATCGCCGAGAGCGCGCTGGGCCCGCGGCTATTCGTGCAGATGCTGGGCGCCGGATTCGACGCCCAGGTGGTGCACCACCTGCCGCCAGGGCTGAAGCGCGCGCTCGGGCGCGGGGCCTATGTGGCGCAGAGCATGCGCGAGGCGGGGCGCTACGGCTTTCCGCCGATTCGCCTGCGCCTGGACGGGGTGGCCTGCGAGGCCGGCAGCGTCATCGTCACCAAGGGGCATTTCTACGCCGGCCGCTACGTGCTGGCGCCGGGGGCCGACCCGGGCGAGCGCGGCTTCACCGTCGCCCTGTTCGGGCGGACCGGACCGCTGGCGGCCCTGGCCTATGGCGCGGCCCTCCCGCTCAACCGGCTGGCCATCATGCCGGGGGTGCGGCTGGTCCGCGCGGCGGTGGTGGAGATATTGTCGGCCGATATTCCGGCGCAGGCCGATGGCGACCCTGCCGGCGTCGGGCCGATCGCCATCCACGACGCGACGCAGCCGCTCAGCATTGTGGTCGGCAGTCTGGTGGCCGGGACATCCGCGGCACCCGCCCGGCGCTGGCCGGTCGCTGGCGGGCTGTGAACAAGACGGGCTAGATATCCTCCAAGCCCGCGCGCCACTGGCCGCGCGGCTGCGGAGGTCGGACATGGAATTTGCACTGTCGCCCGAAATCGATGCGCTGCGCGGGCGCATTCGCGCCTTCGTCGAGGCGCGTCTGCTGCCGCTGGAGGGCGACCCCGCCAATTACGACGAGCACGAGAATATCGCCCCCGGCCTGCTCCGCGCGCTGCGGGCCGAGGCGCGCGCGGCCGGGCTGTGGGCCCTCGGCGTCGCGCCCGCGTTTGGCGGGCTCGGCCTCGGCATGACCGCGCTCGCCGCCTGCTACGAGGAGATGAACCGCTCGATCTTCGGCCCCGTGGTGTTCCACGCCGCAGCACCCGATGACGGCAACATGCGCGTGCTCGCCCAGGCGGCGACCCCCGAGCAGCAGCGCGTCTGGTTGCGCCCGATCGCCGAGGGGCACGTGCAGAGCAGCTTCGTGATGACCGAGCCGATGGACGAGGATGGCGCGGGCTGCGGCTCCGACCCCTCGCTGACCACCACCTTCGCGACGCGCACCGGTTCGGGCTGGGTGGTGCGCGGGCGCAAATGGTTCATCACCGGGGCCGCGGCGGCGCAGCATTTCATTCTCATCGCCCGCACCTCCGACGATGCCCGCCGCGGCCTGACCGCCTTCCTCTTCCACGCCGACCAGCCGGGCTGGGAGATCGTGCGGCGCATTCCCATCATGGGGCCGGAGGAGCATGGCGGGCATTGCGAACTGCGTTTCGACGGGTTGCAGATTCCCGACGAGAACCGGCTGTTGGCGATCGGCGACGGGCTCAAGATCACGCAGATGCGCCTCGGCCCGGCCCGCCTGACGCATTGCATGCGCTGGCTGGGCCTGGCGCGCCGCTCGATCGAGATCGCCATCGCCTATGCCGAGCAGCGGCGCTCCTTCGGGCAGCGCCTGATCGATCGCGAGAGCGTGCAGGGGCTCATCGGCCAGGCCACGATGGATATCGAGATCGGCCGGCTGCTGACCATGAAGGCCGCCTGGAAGCTCGAGCAGGGGGATTTCGCGCGCAGCGAGATCTCGATGGCCAAGATCGTCGTCGCCGATGCCCTCCATCGCGCCGCCGACACCGCCCTGCAACTGCTCGGCGCGCGCGGCTATTCCAAGGACACGGTGATCGAGTGGATCTACCGCTATGCCCGCCAGGCGCGGCTGGTGGACGGCGCGAGCGAGGTGCACCGCATGGTGCTGGCCGGGGCGCGCCGGCGCGAGGGGAAGGACTTCCATCGCTGGGACGTCGCCCATGGATAAGCCCGCCCTCGCCGCCTGGCTGGGTGCAGAGATCACCGGCATGGCGCTGCTCTCCGGCGGCGCCATCCAGCAGAACTGGGCGCTCGACGTGCTCGCCGGCGGGCAGG
The DNA here is from genome assembly GCA_018971455.1 of Rhodospirillales bacterium. Lineage (GTDB taxonomy): Bacteria > Pseudomonadota > Alphaproteobacteria > Acetobacterales > Acetobacteraceae > REEB85. The sequence continues at coordinate 2,424 of JAGXAV010000165.1, read as the reverse complement.
CGCAGCGCTGGGTGCTGCGCACCGATGCCGCCGCCACGCTCGCCGTGAGCCGCTCGCGCGCCGAGGAGTTTCACCTGCTGCGCGCGGCGCATGCGGCCGGCGTCACGGTGCCCGAACCGCTGCGCCTCTGCACGGATCGCTCCGTCATCGGTGCGCCGTTCTTCATCATGCGCCGCGTCGACGGGCTGGCCGCGGCGCATCGCGTGGTGCGCAGCGAGACGCTGGCTGGCGGACGGCAGGCGCTGGTCGCCGCTCTCGGGCGGGAGCTGGCCCGCATTCATTCCATCGTGCCGCCACGCGCCGATCTGCCGTTTCTCGGAGAGCCGGCGTCCGATCCCTGCCGGCGCTTCGTGGCCGCAATGCGGGTGCTGCTCGATGCCGGGCGTCTGCCGCGGCCGATGCTCGAATGGGGCCTGCGCCAGCTGGAAATCAGCGCGCCCCCGCCGGCGGCGACCGTGCTCTGCCACAATGATTTCCGCACCGGCAACTACATGGCCACCGAGGCCGGCATCAGCGGGATCCTGGATTGGGAATTCGCCGCCTGGGGCGATCCGCACGAGGATATCGGCTGGCTCTGCGCGCGCTGCTGGCGTTTCGGCGGCCCCGGCGAGGTCGGCGGGGTCGGGCCGCGCGCGCCCTTCGTCGCGGCGTACGAGGCGGCGTCCGGCCGGCGCGTTGATCCGGCGCGCGTCGCGTGGTGGGAAATCGCCGCGGCGATCCGCTGGGCGGTGGTGGCGATCGACCAGGCGGAGCGGCACATCTCCGGCGCCGAGCCGAGTCTGGAGCTGGCCCTCACCGGCCACATCGTTCCCGAGCTGGAACTCGACGTGATGCGCGCGGTGATGGCGAGGGCGGCATGAGCTGGGATGGGCACGAGGCGCCGGACACGCGGGCGCTGCTGGAGATCGCGCGGACGACGCTGATGGAGGCGGTGATCCCGGCGCTGACCGGGGATGCCCGCTTCAAGGCGCTGATGGTCGCCAACGCCATGGCGATCGCCCGGCGCGAGGACGGGCCCGCCGCCGCGGCCGTGCACGCGGCGGTGCGGGAGCTGGGCGACGTGGCGGCACTGTGCGCCGCCATTCGTGCCGGCGCGCATGATCCGGGCAGCGCCGATCACGACCGCATCGCCGCGTCGCTGCGCGCCCTTGCCGAGGCGCGCTGCCGGATCAGCGCACCGAAGGCGCTTGGCTGAGTGGGGGAGGGGGCCGATGGCCGATCCGATCGACGCAGGGCTGGATTTTTCCGCAATCTCGAATGTCGCGCCGGCCTATGTGCATCGCGACAAGCACATCACGGCCGCGCCGCTGCTGGTGCTGGCGAACGCCTACCTGAAATGGTACGACGTCGCCGAAGCCGGGCTGCCGGTGTCGCCCGCATTGCGCGCGGCGGCGCGCGGCTTCCTCGAAGCCGAGGCGGCTTCCCATCGGCTCGACATCGCGCGACAGCTCGGCTTCGTCGTGCTGCACCGCTGCTCGGCCGATTTCTGCTTCCTGCTGGCCGCTACCTGGCGCAAAGAGAACGAGGTGTGGGAAACCATCTACGCCGTCCATGGCGCCGCCGCGCCAGTCTTCGCGCCATTCGACCAGCCCGGGCCGCATCGTGGCACGTTCTGCGTTTGGGAACTGGGCGTGGTGTGCCACGAGCAGCAGGCCTGGCGGCGCTACCTGGCCTCGCCACGCGGTGACGCCGAAAAGCAGCGCTACCTGCGGGACATCCGTCAGGGCGTCGCCTGAGGCGCCGGCGGATAGCTGATGTCGAGGATTTCGACCTCCTCGATGCCCCGCGGAGTCTGCATGCGCACCACGTCTCCCACCCGCCCGCGCAGCAGCGCGCGCGCGATCGGCGAGGCAAGACTGACCTCGCCGCGGCTGATCTCCGCCTCGTCCACGCCCAGGATGGTGACGCGCCGCGTGACGTCATTGGCATCGAGGTAGGTGACGGCGGCGCCGAAGAATATCCGCGTCGGGTCGGGCTGGGCCCAGGGCTCGACGATCTCGGCGATGTCGAGCCGCTTGCCGAGGAAGCGGGCGCGGCGGTCGATCTCGCGCAGGCGCTTCTTGCCGTAGAGATAGTCGCCATTCTCCGAGCGGTCGCCATTGCCGGCGGCCCAGGAGACGATCTCCACCACTTTCGGCCGCTCCACCCGCATCAGCGCGTGCAGCTCCGCCACCATGCGGGCATGTCCCGCGGGGGAGATGTAGTTCTTCCCGCCGGGCGGCGGCGGGGCGTCATCCTCGTCGTCGTTCATGGCGGCCCTATAGCGCGGGACGGCCAGCCATGCCCAGGCGGCGTTTGACGCTGCCGCATGGCTTTCTCCATGCTGCGGAATGTTCGCCTTCTTCGAAAGCCTGCTGCGTCCGACCGAGGTTTCCCCCGAACCCTCGCCGCCCGCGCTCGATGAGCGGCGGGGATTGCTCCGAT
>JAGXAV010000164.1 GCA_018971455.1 Rhodospirillales bacterium | reverse complement strand
TCTTCGCGCCCGAACGCATCAGCGCCGTGCGCCAGATGATCATGGCCGCGGATGAGCGCGGCCGGAAGACCGCGCTGGCCAAGCTGCTGCCCTTCCAGCGGCAGGATTTCATCGACCTGTTCCGCATCATGGCCGGCCTGCCGGTGACCATCCGCCTGCTCGACCCGCCGCTGCACGAGTTCCTGCCCCATGCCGAGGCGGAGCTGGCCGATGTCGCCGCCGCCCTCGGCACCGATGTCGAGGCGATGCGCCGGCGGGCCGGCGAGCTGGCCGAGGCCAACCCGATGCTCGGCCATCGCGGCTGCCGGCTCGGCATCACCTTCCCCGAAATCTACGCCATGCAGGCGCGCGCCATCTTTGAGGGCGCCATCGCGGTGGCCAAGGAACTGGGGCGCGCGCCGGTGCCCGAGATCATGATCCCGCTGGTCGGCATGCGGCGCGAGCTGGAGCTCACCCGCGCGCAGATCGAGCGCGTCGCCGAGGAAGTGTTCGCCGAGGCCGGCCAGCGCATCGAGTACGTCGTCGGCACCATGATCGAGCTGCCACGCGCCTGCGTGACCGCGGGCGATATCGCCGGGGCGGCGGATTTCTTCAGCTTCGGCACCAACGACCTGACCCAGACGGTCTTCGGCCTGTCGCGCGACGACGCCGGCAAGTTCCTGCCCGCCTATGTCGAGGCCGGCATCCTGCCGAAAGACCCGTTCGTCACCCTCGACGTCGAGGGCGTGGGCGCCATGGTGCGCATCGCCGCCGAGCGCGGGCGGGTCGCCAAGCCCGGGCTGAAGCTCGGCATCTGCGGCGAGCATGGCGGCGATCCGTCCTCAATCGCCTTCTGCGAGCAGATCGGGCTCGATTACGTCTCGTGCAGCCCGTACCGCGTGCCGGTGGCGCGGCTGGCGGCGGCGCAGGCCGCACTCGGCGCGGGCGGCGACCGCACGGCCTGATCCGCGCGCGGTCGGCGGATGGCGTTGGCATACCTCCTGCTGTGCCACGCCAGCGCCGCGCATGTCGGCGATCTGATCCGCGCCCTCCACCGTCCGGAGGATCTCTTCCTCGTCCATGCCGACCGCAAGGCCCCGCCGGCGCTGCACGCGCTGCTGGACCGCCTGGCCGGGCAGTTTTCCAACATCCTGCCGCTGCCGTCTGAGCCGTGCAGTTGGGGCGGCTACAGCCTGGTCGAGGCGACGCTGCGCGGCATCGCCTTTGCGGCCGCCGGGCCGCGCGCCTTCGATCATCTGCTGCTGCTGAGCGAGCAGCACGTGCCGCTGGCGGCGCCGGCGGAGATCGCGGCCCGGCTGCCGGCGGGAGAAAGCTGGGTGGAGGGCACGCCGGCCGATCGCTTCGTGGGCGGCCAGTTCGACGATATCGCGCACCGCCTCGCCATGCGCTATCGCGAGCTGCCCGGCGTCGGCGGCTTCGCCACCGGCCCGCGCGGCGATCTTCCGCCCCGGATGGCGGGGCTGTTCCACGGCAGCCAATGGATGGCGCTGTCCGCCGAGGCCTGCCGCTTCCTGGCAACGCCCGCCTGCCGCGCCGGCATCGCCGCCGAGTTCGGCGACACGCTGCTGGCCGACGAGACGGCCATCCAATCCGTCCTCCATCGCGCCGCCGCCACGGCCGGGCCGCGCCTGCGGCCGCGCAGCCCCACCTTCTCGGCCTTCCCCGATCGCGGCGGCACGGCGGAGATGATCCTCACCGACACCGCCCTGCGGCAAGCGGACCTCGCGGGCGCCCTGTTCATTCGCAAGCGCCCCCCGGAGCTTCCCCCGCGTCTCGCCTGGCGGCTCGACCGCATGGCCCGCCTGCCGGCCGCCGCCATGCCGTTCGCCGATCTGCCGGCCGATCGGGGCCACGCGGACGTCGTCGCCCTGGCGACGGCCATCGGCGCGGCGCTGCGACCCGTCTTCCCGGATGGCTGGATCGAAATGACGGCGGATGCGACGCCGCGCTGCCTGCTGCGCGTGCACGCGCCGGACCTGCCGGCCGAGCTCGGCGTCGCGGTGCTGTCGGACGATCTGCGGGCCTTCAAGATCGTGCTGGCCTGGCTGCGCCCGTTCGACGGCTCCTACGCGCCGATGGCGCGCGCCGGCTACCAGACCACCATTCTCAAGATCCGCGCCGCCGGCCTCTCCTTCGCGCGCGAGGTGCACGCTTTGCAGTCCCACGACCACGGCTTCGTGACGCTGCGCCCCGGCGAGGATCTCGGCCGCCTCGTGGCGACGATCATCGCCGCGCTGCGCATCGCGCGCGAGATGGGCGGGGCGTAGCCGGCCCGGCGGGCGGGCGTCGCGCCGGACGCGCCCTTTCCCGATCGAAATTTCGCGCCTACATCATGGCGCGATGATCCCCCCCACCATCCCCCGCGCCGCGCTGGTGACCGGCGCCGCCCGGCGCATCGGCCGCGCCATCGCGCTGGCGCTGGCAGAGGCCGGGTTCGCCGTTGCCATTCACTGCAACGACAGCATCGCCGAGGCCGAGGCCACTGCCGGCGAAATCCGCGCCCGCGGCGGGCGGGCCGCCGTGCTGCCGGCCGATCTCGGGCGGGAGGCCGAGGTGCGGACGCTGATCCCCCGCGCCATCGCCGCCCTCGGCCCGCTCGGCGTGCTGGTCAACAATGCCAGCCTGTTCGACCGCGACGAGTGGAACAGCGCCACCCGCCGCTCATGGGACCGCCACATGGAGGCGAATCTGCGCGCCCCCTTCGTGCTGATGCAGGATTTCGCCGCCGCCCTGCCCGCCACCTGGAACGCCGCCGCGGCCGAGGGCGTGGTGATCAACCTGCTGGACCAGCGCGTCTGGGCGCCGCGGCCGCATTTCATCACCTACAGCCTGTCCAAGGCCGGGCTCTGGGCGCTCACCCAGTCGATGGCCCTGGCGCTCGCGCCGCGCATCCGGGTCTGCGGCATCGGGCCCGGCCCGGCGCTGCCCAGCCCGCGGCAGAGCCAGGCGCAGTTCGACCGCCAGGCCGCCTCCGTGCCGCTCGGGCACGGCACCAGCCCGGAGGAAATCGGTCGCGCGGCGCTGGCCATACTTGCCATGCCCGCGATGACCGGCCAGATGATCGCGCTGGATGGCGGGCAGCACCTGCAATGGAGCCCGATCGGCGGCCCGCAGATCGAGGAGTAGCGAGATGGACAGCCGCCGCATCGCCGATGCCGCCAAAGGCCTGCGCCATGTCTTCCTGCGCGACCTCACACTGGCGGCCAGCATCGGCGTCTACCCGCACGAACATGCCACCCGCCAGCGCGTGCGCATCAATGTCGATCTGGCGGTGATCGACGACGCCGCGCGCGGCCTGTCGCGGCCGGCCGTCGGGCGGGATGAGCTGGCGCGGGTGGTCGATTACGAAGCGCTGGCCAATCGCGTGCGCGCCATCGTCGCTGCCGGGCATGTCAATCTGGTGGAGACGCTGGCCGAGCGTCTGGCCGAAGCCTGCCTGGAGGATCCGCGCGTCGAACTGGCCCGGATCCGGGTCGAGAAGCCCGATGTTTTCGCCGATGCGGCAAGTGCCGGGGTCGAGATCGAGCGGCGGCGGGGCTGATTTCGTCCACCTGTGGACCGCTCTGCGTTCAGTTACAGGCACATGGCAGCCTCAGTTGATATTGTGACAGGGATGTCACAATCGTTTACAATGAAAACAATCTGTTAATCGAGTTGCACGAATCATGGGCAGAGCGCCAACAGGCAGGCCGTCCGCCGCGTTGAGCGGGGTCGGACAGGCTTTGCCCACAAACTTATCCACCGAATTGGTGGATGGTTTTGCCGCCCGCTGCCGCATCGCCGGTCGGGGCGATCAATGAGCGCGCAGGAGCCGCCCCACCCGCGCGGCGTGGCGGTGATCGAGGCGCAACTGGCCACCCTGCCGCTGACACCGGGCGTCTATCGCATGCTCGATGCCAAGGGCGAGGCGCTCTACGTCGGCAAGGCGCGGGCGCTGCGCAAGCGCGTCACCGCCTACACCCAGCTCGCCCGCCTGCCGGAGCGGCTGCGGCGCATGGTGTCCGAGACGGTGGCGATGGAGATCGTCACCACCCACACCGAGGCCGAGGCGCTGCTGCTCGAGGCCAATCTCATCAAGCGCCTCAAGCCGCGGTTCAACATCGTCCTGCGCGACGACAAATCCTACCCCTGGCTGGTGCTGACGGAGGACCACCCCTTCCCGCAGATCGCCAAGCATCGCGGCGCGCGCACCCGCAAGGGCAGCTATTACGGACCCTTCGCCTCCGCTTGGGCGGTCAACCAGACGGTCACCGCCATGCAGCGCGTGTTCCTCCTGCGCAGTTGCGCGGACACCGTGTTCAGCACCCGCACCAGGCCCTGCCTGCTCTTCCAGATCCGCCGCTGCTCCGCGCCCTGCGTCGGCCGCATCAGCCAGGCCGATTACGCCGCCCTGGTGGACCAAGCGCGCGCCTTCCTCGGCGGCAAGGCCGGGCACGTCCAGCAGGCGCTGGCCGCCGAGATGGAGCAGGCCGCCGAGGGGCTGGAGTTCGAGCGCGCCGCCGCGGTGCGCGACCGCATCCGCGCGCTGACCCACGTGCAGGGCAGCGACGTCATCAACCCGGCCAGTCTCGCCGATGCGGACATCGTCGCCGTCTGGCAGGCGGCCGGGCAGAGCTGCGTGCAGGTCTTCTTCATTCGTGGCGGACGCAACAACGGCAACCGGGCCTTCTTCCCCTCCCACACGAAGGCCGACGAGGCACCCGACGTGCTGGCGGCGTTCCTCGCGCAGTTCTATGACGACAAGCCGCCGCCGCCGCTGATCCTGTTGAATCATGACATTGCCGAAGCGGAACTGATCGCCGAGGCGCTCAGCCTCAAGGCCTCGAGCTTCGGCAGCGGCAGGCGGGTCGAGATCGCGGCCCCGCAGCGCGGCGAGAAGCATGCGGTCGTCGCCCATGCCGAGCTCAACGCGCGCGAGGCGCTGGAGCGGCGGCTCGCCGAGAGCGCCGGCCAGGCCAGGCTGCTCGAAGCCGTCGCCGGCCTGTTCACCCTGCCCGCCCCGCCGGCGCGCATCGAGGTGTACGATAACAGCCACATCATGGGGGCGAGCGCCTACGGCGTGATGATCGTCGCCGGGCCGGCGGGGTTCGACAAGGCGGCCTACCGCAAATTCTCGATCCGCGGCCCGGTCACGCCGGGCGATGATTTCGCCATGATGCGCGAAGTGTTGCAGCGCCGCTTCACCCGCGCGCTGAAGGAGGAGGATCAGGGGCCGGGCTCGCCTGCCTGGCCCGATATCGTGCTGATCGATGGCGGCGCCGGGCAGCTCTCCGCGGCACGCGCCGTGCTCGACGATCTGGGGGTGAGCGACGTCAAGCTGATCGCCATCGCCAAGGGGCCGGACCGCGATGCCGGGCGGGAATGGTTCCACACCGACGGCCAGCCGCCCTTCCAGCTGCCGCCGCGCGACCCGGTGCTGTATTTTCTGCAAAGGCTGCGCGACGAGGCGCATCGCTTCGCCATCACCACCCACCGCGCCGGCCGGTCACGCGCCCTGGTGGGCAGCGAGCTCGACGAGATCGCCGGCATCGGGCCGGGGCGCAAGCGCGCGCTGCTCAATCATTTCGGCTCGGCGCGCGGCGTCGGCCAGGCGGGCCTGTCCGATCTCGAGGCCGCCCCCGGCATTTCGCGCGAGATCGCCCGGCGCGTCTATGCCCATTTCCATCCCGGCGCGCGGGTCGGCGAAGGATAGGTCAGCGCGTGGCGGTGGCGAGGCGGCGCTCGACATGGCCTTGCACGACCATCAGCGCTGACACGATGGCGAGGTAATA
>JAGXAV010000163.1 GCA_018971455.1 Rhodospirillales bacterium | reverse complement strand
TCCTCCGCCGCGATCCCCGGCCCGCTATCGGTGACGGTGACGCGGATGGATGTCTGCCCCTCGGCATTCGACAGCACGGAGGCGCGGAGCTCGACCCGGCCGCTGCCGGTGTATTTGATCGCATTGCCGCCGAGGTTGAACAGAACCTGGCGCAGACGCGTCGGGTCGGCCATCCAAAGCCCGACCAGCATCTCATCGATGCGCAGGTTGAGCTCGAGACCGCGATCATTGGCCTGGGGCGTCAGGATGTCGGAGACCTCGCGCACCAGATCGGCGATATCCACCTCGCAGAGCTGAAGCTCGGCGGTGCCGGCATCGTTGCTGGCGATTTCGAGCAGCCCGTTCAGCATCGCCAGCAGGGCCTCGCAGCTCGCGCTCATGCGCGTCACCCAGGCGCGCTGGTCATCCTCCAACCCGCCCTCGAGCAGCAGCGAGCAAATTCCCAGAATGCTGTTCATCGGCGTCCGCACGTCATGCCCGACGGCCGACAGCACCCGGTCGCGCTCCTGCGTCGCCCGGTCCAGCCGCTCGCGCGCCTCATGGGCCGCGCGATCGGCCTCGTCGGCCCGTGCCCGCGCCGCGGCTGTCTCGGTGACGTTGCGGCCGGTGCCGCTCCAGCGCCCATCGGGCATCGGCCGCAGCCAGACATGCTGGACGTGATCGGTCCGCCCCGCCTCGCCGAAACGCAGCTCGATACCTTCGGCGACGGTCTTGGCGCCGAGGGCGCTTTCCAGCGACTGGATGGCGGTCGCCGGCGTCTCGCTGGCCAGGACGGCCGCCAGCGGCCGGCCAATGCCCTTGCGCACCGCCTCCGGCGCGAAGCCTGCCACGCTGGCCAGGTGGCCCCGCATGTCGGTCGTGAAGCTCCAGTCCACGCCGAACCGATGCGGCTGGCGCGCCGCGTCTCGGCTGGCCCGGCCATGACGGCGGCTGACCATGTCCAACAGCAGGACCAGCAACAGCACGCAGACCAACGCGATGCCGAGCCGCGCCAGCCGGTCCCGGCTGGCACTCCATGCCGCATGCAGGGCGACCCGGCTCGGCAGGCTCGCCACCGCGACGACATCCGACCCCGCGACCGGCTCACTGACGATGAGCGCCGGCGCGGTGCCGGTGATGCTGGCGAGGGCGAGGAACACCCGCTCGTCCCACGGCGGCAAGGCCGGCGCCGGACCGGCCGCGCCCGCATTGCCGTCGGGTGCGGCCAGGATCTCGACACCGTCCTCGCGTTCGAGCCGGATCGAGAGCGGCGCCGGCATCCAGTGCGGACGGGCGCTGACGACCAGATCGCCGATCGACAGCAGCGCCCCGGAGATGCCGATCGGCTGGCCGGCGGCGTCGAGGATCGGCTGGGTGACCACGACGCTCGGGCCGGGACGCAGCCAGGACGCCTCGACCCGCGCGACCGACACCGCCGTGGGCGGCGCCAGCAGGCCACGCTGGAACCAATCCGCGTCGGACACGTTGAGGCTGCCACCAGGCAGCGGGGAGGAGGCGGCCAGCACGCGGCCCGCCGCATCGGCCACGAACACGGCGGTCGCCGAGCGCAGCGCCGACTGCACGCGCAGCAGGCGCGTCGTGGTCGCGATGCGACTGGCCGGTGCAAGATCGGCCGCGCTGAAACTTCCGGTGAGGTCGGCAAAGCGCTGGAACAGGGTATGGGTGGCCTCGGCCGCGGCGCGGGCCGAGAGGGCCGTGCGCGTCAGCGCCTCGTTCTCCGCCCGTTGCGCATCGCCAATCGCGGCGGCAATCCACACGCCGGCCAGGCCCAGCACCACGCAGACAGCCAGAACGGCCCGCAGCAATGAGGTCGGCAGACGTACTCGCGCGTGTACCAAGACCCGCCTCCACGCGAACCCCAAGGGCCGCCATTTGTGAACGCCATTCTTTAGAATGCGTTAAGAATGGCCAAGTCAATCATGCCAGGGACCGGCGCCGCCGCGGTGGGGCGGCTAAAGCTGCTTGCTGCGCGCGCAATCGAACCAGGTCTGCCCCTCCGCATCCGACGGCGGCAGCCGCAGCTTCGGCAAGCCCGCCTCCTGGTCGATGGCCTCAAGCATCCCGCCGCTGAGCAGAACCAAAACCTGGCTTAGCGCGGCCTCGCCGGCGGGCAGGTAGCCCACCAGATCCCGCCGCCCATTGCTGCGCAGCGCCAGCTCCCACGACCCGGTGGCGCCAAGGAAACGCCACGACGCGGTTTGCCCGGAGGGCGTGGCGGCCGGCAAAATATTGCCCAGAATCAGGGTAATCGCGCCATTATGCCGCACCAGCACGGTGACGCTGAAGCCGCGCCCGGCAGCCACCGCCCGGCACGCATCCGGCTGCTGGGTGAATGACCAGGCCAATTGATGCACGGCCGGTGCCACCGGCGCGGTGAAGGGGGGCGGCGGCTCCGGCGTGGCCGGAATGGGCTTGGAGGGCGCCGGCTGGCAGGCACTCAGGCCCAGCGCCGCTGCCAGCATGAAGGCCGAAAAGCGGCGCGCGCCCGCGTGCGTGGATCGATCAATGAGTGCCATGGGCGGAACTTAGTGCGACATTGGCCGGACGAAAACCAGCCCTATCGAATTTGCATCGATTTCCTGCCCGCGAGGGTGCTGATCACAAAACCGAGAGCCGCCCCGATCCCCTCGGCCGCGAGGTTCCGCACCGCGCAGGCCGGCGGGTGATTGACCGGCGCAGCGCGGCCGCGAAGGATGTCCCCAGGCTGGGTTGCAGCCTGGCGGGAGGGCGATCATGGGCAAGCGCATTCTGTTCACCGGCGGCACGGGCAAGGCGGGGCGCCACGCGCTGCCCTGGCTGCTCGAGCAGGGCTACCAAATCCTCAATTTCGACCGCGCGCCCTTCGCCCACCCGACGATCCCGACCCTCATCGGCGACGTGACCGACGGCGCCCAGGTTTTCAACGCGATGACCAGCCATTTCGGCCGCGACGCGCTGCGCGGGGGAGAGGTGGCGGGCCCGGTGGATGCCGTGGTTCATTTCGCGGCGATTCCGCGCATCTTCATCAACCCGGACAACGAGACGTTCCGGGTCAATGTGATGGGCACCTACAACGTCATCGAGGCGGCGATGAAGCTTGGCATCCGCAAGGTTGTCATCGCCTCGAGCGAGACGACCTACGGCGTCTGCTTCGCCGAGGGCGACAAGGCGTTCCACGAGTTTCCCCTGGAGGAGGAGTACGACGTCGATCCGATGGACAGCTACGGCCTGTCTAAGGTGGTCAACGAGCGGACAGCGCGCGCCTTTGCCGCCCGCTTCAAGGCCGATATCTATGCGTTGCGCATCGCCAACGTCATCGAGCCGCATGAGTATGGCCGCTTCGCCGGCTTTGTCGCAGACCCACCCTCTCGCAAGCGCAATGCGTGGAGTTACATCGACGCCCGCGACCTCGCACAGATCGTCCATCTCTGCCTCCAGACGGACGGGCTCGGCTATCAGGTCTTCAACGCGGTGAACGACACCATCACGGCCGACCAGCCGACCGCGGCGTTCCTGGCGCGCTGGTGCCCGGGCGTGAAGGTGACCCGCCCGATGGTGGGCTACGAGGCGCCGCTCTCGAATCGCAAGGCGCGCGAGATGCTGGGGTTCAAGGAACGCCATGACTGGCGCCGCGAGACGGGAGCGGGCCAGCCCTGAGCAGCCGGCCGCGCGCTTGGCCCCCCTCACCCGGCCTGCCTTACCAATGAGAGCACGATCTCCAGCAGGATCAGGCCGAGGATGGCGATTTCCAATGCCTCTGCCCGCGCGCCCGCCGCCTCGCTGTGCAGGGCCGTGTAGGTATCGCGAATGATGCGCAGCTTGTGATCCACCGCCGTGTTGACGCTGGCGACCCGGAACAGCTCCATCGCCGCCGCGTACACGCGGGCCAGGTAGACGTCCTCGGTCACCTGCAAGGCATTGTCCACCCGTTCCGAGATTTCGGTCACCTCGGCGACCAGCGTGTGCAATCGCCGCGCGAGCCGCGCATAGCGCCGGGCCGCCAGCAGATTCACGCCGCCCCGGGCGGCCTCCACCATTCCGCGCAGCCGTGGCAGCTCGGCATCGAGCAATTCGTCATAGGCGCGCATTTCGAGCAGCTGGGCATTGGCCATTTCCAGCACGTCGGCGACGTCACGGTCGCGCCGTGGCTCATAGAGAAACGCCCGGTCCCAGGTGATGACGGCCAGATCATCCACGAAGTAGGAAAAGCGCTGCCGCAGCAATCCATCGCGGGCCGCGGCCGATAAGGACCGATCCTCGCCCGAGAGAAGGGGCACGAGATCCAGCCGCGCCAGGAGCTCCTCGGCGGTTACCGGCGCATCGAACGCCTCGACTTCGGCAATCAGATAATCCTCCTCCAGCCGAACCGGGGTCGGCCGGATCAGCGCATCGCCCAAGGCGGCCTCCATCCGCCCCAGCAGCTCCCGCCACACCGCCGCCGTTGCCGCGATATCCACCCGGTTCACCAGGCGGGTGAAATCGGCCCATGCCATATCCTGCGCCGGCACGCGCACCGCGAAGGCGGCGACGCCGAAATCATACAGCCGCGCCGAGGCGGCGACGCTCGCCATCGCCCCGTCGATCATGAGCGTCACCGGGCCAAGATCGAGCGCCAGCGGCGGCACCCCGAACGACACCGCCTTGGCCGGCGTGCGCCCGAGCCGCGCGCGCACTCGCCCCGCGCACCGCCCACGCCGCCTCGGCTCGCCGGAGGTCGATCTCGTAGGCGATATCGACCAGCCGCAGCGCCACTACCTGCCCTGCCCTGACCCGCGGCTCGCCCGTCATCATGCCCTGCCTTCGCCGAAGTGGCGCACAGTAGCAGCCGGATCATCCACCGCCACGGGGCGAACCCTCCGGCCTCGCCGATTCCGCCGGACGGAGGACCGGGCACCGGTCCTTTATGCCTGCGACGTCAGAAGCGGCGGGTCCAGTGATCTGCATTCACCGCCCCGGCAGGAACCCCGCCGGCGATGATCGCCGTGACCTGGCGAACGGTCTCCAGGGACTGGCTCTCGATCGCCGGCGGGGTGAGGCCACCAATATGCGGCGTCGCGATGACATTGGTGATCCGCGCCAGATCGGGCGACGGCATCTGATCGCGCGCGCGGCCGACATCCATCGCCGCGCCGGCGATGCGGCCTTCCCGGAGTGCTGCGGCGAGCGCCGCCTCGTCGACGAGGTTGCCGCGCGAGAGATTGATGAAGCAGGCGTGCGGGCGCATCCGCGCGAAGGCCTTGGCATCGAGCAGGTTTTCGGTCGCCGCATTGGCCGCCGCGAGGCAGACCACATGGTCCGCCCGGCTCAGCAGATCATCGAACGGGACATGTCGAAATCGCGGGTCGGCGATGGTGGCGAAGGGATCGGCCACCAGAACCTCCATCCCCAGCGCGGCCGCGATCGGCGCGAGGTAACGGCCGATACTGCCATAGCCGATGATGCCGAGGCGGCTGCCGGCGAGCTGCCGGCCCATGACGATCTCCGGCAGCCTCCCGGCATGGTAATCGGCCGTCGCCCGTGAAATGCCGCGCGACAGATCGACCAGATAGCCCAGCGCAAGCTCGGCTACCGACTGCACGAAGCCGGGCCCGGCCTGCGTGACCAGAACGCCGGCGGCGGAGGCCGCGCCGACATCGATGTTTCGGATATCGACGGCGCAGCGAAGGAAAGCGCGCAGCTTCGGAAGTCTGGCAAAGGCCTCGGCCGGGCCGGCCGTCAGACGATCGGCGACGATCAGATCCGCGTCCTGCGCCGCCGCGATCAGCCCTTCCGCATCCAGCGCCTCGGCCTCCTCATGGAGAAGGACGGCCGCCACATCGCGAAGGCCGGCGAGGCTGC
>JAGXAV010000162.1 GCA_018971455.1 Rhodospirillales bacterium | reverse complement strand
GCGCGATGCCGGCATTGTTGAAGGCGCAGTCGAGCCGGCCGAAGGCGGCCACGGCACGGGCGAGCATGGCCGCCACCTCGTCCTCGCGCGTCACGTCGGTCACGCTCGCCACGGCCTGCCCGCCGGCGGCGTTGATCTGGGCCAGGACGCCGTCGAGATCGCTGCCCGCGCGGTCGGCCAGCAGCACGCGCGCGCCCTCGCGCACCATCAGCAGGGCGGTGGCCCGCCCGATGCCGGACGCGGCGCCGGTGACCAGGGCGGATTTGCCGGCCAGCAGCCCCGTCATGGGCGGGGGCGCCAATGTGTGCGCAGGGCGGCGTTGATCGCGTCGAGCGCGAGATCGGCCGCGCGGATGACGCGGCCCATGGTCAGGAAGCCGTGGATCTGGTCGGCCAGGTGCAGATGTGCGACGTGCACGCCCTCCTGCTCCAGCCGCTCGGCGTAGGCGACGCCCTCATCGCAGAGCGGGTCGTGGCCGGCGGTGATGACGAAGGCGGGCGCAGTGCCGGCGAGACTGGCCGCACGCAGGGGCGAGGCGCGCCAATCATTCCGCTCGGCGGCATTGTTGAGATACTGGTCGCGGAACCAGCGCATGGTGCCGGCGGTGAGCGGATAGCCGCTGACGATGCGCTCGTACGAGGGCTGGGTGGCCGACATGTCCACCGCCGGGTAGATCAGCAGCTGGAAGCCGATGGCGGGCAGCGCGCCGTCGCGGGCCATCAGCGCCATCACCGCCGCGAGGTTGCCGCCCGCCGAATCGCCGCCGACGGCGATGCGTGCGGGATCGGCGCCGAAAGCGGCGGCCTGGTCCATGATCCAGCGCGTCGCCGCCGCGCAATCCTCCACCGCGAGCGGAAAGCGATGCTCCGGCGCCAGGCGGTAATCGACGGAGATGACGAGGCAGGCCGAATCGTTGGCGATGCGACGGCAGGCGCCGTCATGGCTGTCCAGGTCGCCCAGCACCCAGCCGCCGCCGTGAAAATAGATCAGCAGCGGGCAGGCGCCCGCGGCGCCCCGGCCCCGGTAGAGGCGCAGCGGAACCAGGCCGGGGATGGCGAGGTCGCGCACCTCGCCGATCGCCGGCGCCTCGGGCTGGAGCACGGCGCGCGAGGCGCGATAGAGCTCCCGCGCTTGCTCCGTGCTCAGCGTGTCATAGGGCGGGCGGCCGGACTCGCGGATCATGTCCAGCAGGCGCTGGGCATCGGGATCGAGGATCATGCCGCGCTCAGGCCGCCTGCCGCAGGCCGCTGCCGTCCAGGGCCGCGAACAGGGCGGTGGCCGCGGCGGGGGCGAGCCTGAGATGCGGCGGGCGGATGTTGAGCCAGCCGGCATCGCCGGTGCGCCGCGCCACGGCCTGCTTCAGCCCGGGGATGAGCGGCGCGGAGGTCACCGCCTTGCGGATGGCCGACAGGCGGGTCTGCGCCGCGGCACCCTGGGCGTTGTTCCAGTTGGCATAGACCTCCGCGCTCACCGCGCAGCCGACATTGGCAGCCGCGGTGATGCAGCCGGCGCCGCCGGCGTTGAGCAGGGCGTGCAGCGCGCCGTCATCGCCGCAATAGACCTCGAACCCCTCGCTGGCATAGTGGTCGGCATAGGCCTTGGTGTTGGCGAAATCGCCGCTGCTGTCCTTGATCCCCTTGAACTTGCCGGGATAGGCGCGCAGCAGCCGGCCGATCAGGTCGAGGCCGAACGGCACCGCCGACTGTGCCGGGAAATGGTAGAGGTAGAGGCGGATATCACCGCCGACGCGCTGAACCACCTCGCTGAAATAGGCGAACAGCCCGTCATCGGACGGGTTCTTGTAGAAGAACGGCGGCAGCAGCAGCGCGCCGCGGCAGCCCAGCGCCTCGGCGCGGCGGGTGAGCAGCACGGTGTCGGTGATCGCCGTGGTGCCGGTGCCGGGCAGCAGCACGCCGGCGGGAATGCCGCGCTCGACGATGCCCTCCATCATTTCCAGCCGCTCGGAGATGCCGATCGAATTGGCCTCCCCGGTGGTGCCGAGCAGGCCGAGGCCATTGCAGCCATTGGCCAGCAGCCAGCGCCCGTGGGCCGCGGTGCGGTCGAGGTCGATGCTGAGATCATCGCGCATCGCGCTCAGGATCGCGGCGTTGACGCCACCGAACAGGGCTGCCTGCATCATTTCTCTTCTCCCATGGTCATTGAATGCGCGGGTCTGGCGGGCCGGCGCGCGCGCGGCGCGCGGCCTGGCCATTCGACGATGTGGTGCTCGAGCGGGCCGGCGCCGCGCTCGCTGACAATGCGCCCGCGCACCGAGATGCCGGCGCGGTGCACCGTCTCGGGATCGCCCGAGACCAGCGGGTGCCACCACGCCAGGTCACGCCCCTCGGCGAGGCGGCGATAGGCGCAGCTCGGGGGCAGCCAGTCGATCCCCTCGAGCGCGGCGGGGGTGAGTTGCACGCAATCGGGCACATGCTCGCGGCGGTCCCGATAGGAGCGGCAGGCGCAGCTCTGCGCGTCGAGCAGGCGGCAGGCGACGTTGGTGAAGGCGAGGTCGCCCGTGTCCTCGAAGCGCAGCTTGTGCAGGCAGCAGCGCCCGCAGCCGTCGCACAGCGACTCCCATTGCGCCGGCGTCATGTCGGCGAGGGCGGTGGTCTTCCAGAACGGTCGGGCCGGCGGCATGGCAGCCAACCTAGCCCGGCCGGGCGCGTTAGGCTACGGCGTGGCGAAGCGGGCCAGCATCTCCTTCAGCGGCTCGGCCCCGGGATTCTGTCCCTGGCCCTGAAGAACGATCTGCTGGCCGGCCAGCGGCTGGCCGTAATAGAGCTGATTCCACTGGCTGCGGGCGCTGATGATCGAGCCGTCGAGCGAGACGCCGGCGAACAGGCCGCGCGCCTGGGAGAAGGCGACGATGTCGGCGCGCAGTGCGGCCGTGGTCGCCCCGGAGATGCCGGCGCCGATGGTGGCGACGGCGACCGACGCGTCGGCGCCGAACTTGAACTGGCTGTCGAGCAGCGCGCGCAGGCCGTTATCGGTCAGCACGATGAACATCACCTCGGCATCCTGGATGCCGATCTGCAGGCCGACGCTGCCGCTGCCGATGCCGTAGAAGGCCGGGCTGGTCCATTTGCCGTCCGCCCCGCGCCCGACCAGCACGCAGCCGCCGCCGGAGCCGCCGACGATGAAGCCGGCCTTGAAAATGCGCGGGCAGATCATCGCGCCCTTGGCGCGATGGAGCAGGGTGCGCGCATCCGGCGTGTTCTGCTTGGTCAGCAATTCCTGCACCGTCAGGGTCGCGCGATCGACCAGGGTCTGCTGGTCGGTCTGGGCGCGGGCGGCCAGCGGCACGATGGCGGCCACGGCGGCCAGCATGGCGGCCAGAGCAATTCGGATCATGATGCGTCTCCCGTGCGAATCGGATTCAAGGTGCGGGCGGGCTCGAATAGCTGCCTCCGCTCTGGTCCGTGACTGTGTCAACAAGATGGTGCGCTCAGCCGGTCATCGTCTCGTTGACGCTGACCACCCGCCAGGCGGCGGCGTGGCGTTCAAGCTGGGTGAGCGAGAGATTGTGCACCGACATGTGCAGCGCATTGTCCGAACCGATGCCGAGCGCGTGGGCGACGGCGGCACGGATCGCCCCGCCATGGCTCACGACCACGACATCGCGGCCGGCCTGGGCGGCGGCCAGCCGTTCGAGCCCCGCGCCGACGCGGGCGATGACCTCGGCCATGCTCTCGCCGCCGGGCGGGCGCTCCTCGCCGGAGAGCGGCCAGAAGGCATGCGCGGGCTGGGTCAGTCGGCCGGGCAGCTCGGCATGGGGCAGGCCCTGCCAGTCGCCGAGGTTCTGCTCGATCAGGCTCGGCTCGATGGTCCAGGTGGCGCGCGGATAGCCGGCGCGGAAGATCGCCTCGGCGGTGCGCCTGGTGCGCGACAGCGGCGTCACCACCCAGGCCGCACCCTGCGGCAGGCGGCGGGCGAGCGCCTCGTAGGTCGGCACCTGGGCGGCCAGGCTGTGCGGGCAGAGCTCGACATCGAGCGTGCCGTAGAGCATGGCCCGGGCGTTCTCCGTCACCACGGCGTGGCGCACCAGCCAGAAGCGGGTTTCCGTCGCCGCGTTCATCCGAACCTCCCTATTCCCCGATCGCCAGCAGCGCGCCACGCTCGCGGGCGGCGCGGAACTGCCGGCTGAACAACAGCGCCGCCGCCAGCAGCCAGGCGCCGTTCAATCCGAAGGCCCAGCCGAGCTGACCCCAGGCGATGATGCCCTGGCCCACGGCCGCGCGCATCCCCTCGAAGACATGCGCCGAAGGCAGCGCCAGGGCAATCGGCCGCAGCGCCGCCGGCAGTGCCGCGACCGGATAGAACACGGCCGAGAACGGCGTCAATCCGAACAGCACCGACCAGGCCAGCGCCTCGGCGCCGGCACCGTGGCGCAGAATGAGGCTGACCACGCCCAGCGAGACCCACCAGCCCATGAGCATCAGGTTGACCGCGAACAGGATCAGCACAGGGCCGAGGCTGAAAAGATTGAAGGCGTAGAGCGCCCAGGCCAGCAGCACCGCCGGCAGCACGCCAGCGCTCATGCGCAGCACGGACATGCCGATGAGGGCGGCGACCAGCTCCCACGGGCGCAGGGGGCTGACGAAGACGTGGCCGAGATTGCGCGACCAGATCTCCTCGAGGAAGCTGATCGCCACGCCCATCTGGCTGCGCAGCGCAACCTCCCACAGCAGGACCGCGGCGAGCAGCATGCCGATCGCCACCGCGCCCGTGCTTCCCATGCTGGTGGCGAAGAATTTCGCGGTGAAGCCCCAGATGCACATCTGCAGGGTCGGCCAGTAGGCGAGTTCCAGCAGGCGCGGCCAGGACCGGCGATAGAGCGCGATGTGGCGGTACATCAGCCCCCAGATGCGCCGCAGCGCGGCCCGCGGGTTCATGCCGACACCTGCGCGCGGTTGCGGGCGATGTCGAGGAAGACCTCCTCCAGATCGTCGCGGGCATAGCGGCCCCGCAGCTCGGCCGGGCTGCCGCGATCGACGATGCGGCCGCGCTTCATCATCAGCACGTGGTCGCACAGCCGCTCGACCTCGGCCATGTTGTGGCTGGCCAGCAGGATGGTGCAGCCGCTCGCCGCCCGGTAGCGCTCGAGCCAGGAGCGCACGAGATCGCCCGTGTCCGGATCGAGGCTCGCGGTCGGCTCGTCGAGCAGCAGCAGTTCGGGGCGGTTGATGAGCGACTTCGCCAGCGCCACCCGGGTCTTCTGCCCGGCCGAGAGCTGGCCGGCGGGGCGGTGCAGCAGGTCGTGCAGATCGAGCTCGGTGGCGAGTTCGCCGATGCGCGCCTCGGTGTCCGCCACATCGTAGAGATGGCCGTAGACCCGCAGATTCTCGGCCACCGACAGCCGCGCCGGCAGGGCGACGTAGGGGGAGGAGAAATTCATCCTGGCCAGCGCGGCGAAGCGGTCGCGCGCCATGTCGTGGCCCAGCACCACGATGCGTCCGCCGGTGGGGATGAGCAGCCCGAGCAGCATGGCGATGGTGGTGGTCTTGCCCGCGCCGTTGCCGCCGAGCAGGCCGACCGTGGCGCCGCGGGCGACGGTGAAGCCGATATCGTCAACGGCCAGCGTCGCGCCGTACCGCTTGGTCAGATGATCGACACGGATGGCAGAGGGGCCGGTCACGATGCCGGCCCGATCGCACGCCGCCGGGCTTTCTGCCCGGTTTTCCGCTCGGTCCTGTGGGTGCGCATGATCTGGTTCCTGGCGGGGTGCTGCGGCATCCCGGGCGGCATGGGAAGCGTTTTACGCTACATGGGGCGCGCGGCTCCCGAAAGCCACCCGTCTCAGCCGCCGGCGACGATTCGGCC
>JAGXAV010000161.1 GCA_018971455.1 Rhodospirillales bacterium | reverse complement strand
GCCGCTCAGCTGCATCTTCCTTGCCTTCGGAGGGCGACGCTCTATCCAGCTGAGCTACGGGTCCCGCTGGGCGCCCTCATAGCGCGAAAGCGCGCGCCGTGAAAGGCCGGCCTCACCCCGCCCCGCGCAGCCAGGTCGCGGCCGCCGCGTCGGCGCCCGAGGGCAGCGGCGCGTGGGGGGTGCGGATCCAGGCGATGGCGTCGCCGATCGGCGCCGCGCGGTCGAGGTCGCGCAGCAGGAGATGATAGCCGCGCGCGTAATAGGCCAGCCGCTCCGGGTCCGGCAGCGCGTTCCAGGTGGCCCGCGTCGCCTTTTTCGGCACAAGATCGTCATGCGCGCCATAGAGGAACAATGCCCGCGCCGTGAAATCCCGCGCGGCGGCGAGGGCGGCGTCCATCAGGTTCACCAGGCCGTTCAACGTATCGAAGCGCGTGTCGCGGATGGTCAGCGGATCGCGCGCGAGCGCCAGCAGGGCCGCCTCGTTGTCGCTCGGGATCACCTTGATGCCGGGCGGCGGGCGGCCCACCGTCATGCCGGGCACCAGGTTGGCGGCCAGCCACAGCCCGCTGCGCATGAACACGTTCATCCGCGCCCGGCCCCACACCGCCGGGGCGGCCAGCACATAGGCATCCACCTTCGGCGCGTCGGGCAGGGTCGCCAGCCGCATCAGCACGGCACCGCCCATGCTCTCGCCCATCAGGACCATCCGCGCCGCGGGGTGGCGGCGGCGCAGCAGCCCGGCCATCACCCGCGCGTCATTCACCAGCGCGTCCTTGCCCGGCCACAGGCCGCGCCCGGGGGCGGCGCCGAAGCCGCGCTGGTCGGGCGCATAGACCGCCATCCCGGCGGCGGCAAAATCCGGCGCCGGGATGGCCCAGGCATCGCGGCTGTCATTGAAGCCATGCAGGGCGAGGATCACCGTATCGGCCTCGGCGGCCGGCACCCAACTGCGATAGGGCAGCGCCGCGCCGTCCGGCATGACGAAGGCACCGTCGGCGAGCGCCGGCGCCTCGATCGGCGGGCCGGGCGGCGCCGATCGGGCGACGCAGCCGGCCACCAGCGCTGCCGAGGCGAGCAGCACGGGCCGGCGCGCGGAGGCGGCCCGGTGGGGCGAGGTTGAATGCACGGGGGCCATGGCTATCATGGCGGACGGGGTTCCATGCAACCCCGCCATCAAAGGACCGACGATGCCCGACGCCACCGCGACCAGACCCGAGCCCACCGAGACCATCGAAGTCAGCGACCGCACGGTGGCCTGCGACGGCGGTGGCGGCGCGCTCGGCCATCCGCGCGTCTTTCTGCGCATCGCCGGCAGCGAGGTGATGTGCCCGTATTGCTCGCGCCTCTACGTCCTAAAGCCGGGCGCCGGCCACGACCACGGCCACTGACATGTCCGCCACCGGCGCGCCCGCCGGCGAGCGTGGGCCGCGCCTCGTCCTGATCGACGGATCGGGGTTCATCTTCCGCGCCTTCCACGCCCTGCCGCCGATGACGCGGCCCGACGGCGTGCCGGTGAACGCCGTGTTCGGCTTCACCAACATGCTTGCCCGCCTCATCAAGGACCATGCCGGCACCCATCTGGCGGTGATCTTCGATGCCGGACGCCAGACCTTCCGCAACCGGCTCTATGACCAGTACAAGGCCCACCGCCCCGAGCCGCCGGAGGATCTGCGGCCGCAATTCGCCCTGGTGCGCGAGGCGACGGCGGCCTTCGGCGTGCCGGCTATCGAGCTGCCGGACTGGGAGGCGGACGATCTCATCGCCGCCTACGCCCAGGCCGCCGTGGATGCCGGCGGGCACGCCACCATCGTCTCCTCCGACAAGGATCTCATGCAGCTGATCCGGCCGGGCGTGGACATGCTCGACCCGATCAAGCAGAAGCCGATCGGGCCGGCGGAGGTGATGGAGAAGTTCGGCGTGCCGCCGGAGAAGCTCATCGAGGCGCAGGCGCTGATGGGCGATTCGGTGGACAACGTGCCCGGCGTGCCCGGCATCGGCCCCAAGGGCGCGGCGCAGCTGATCGGCGAATTTGGCGACCTCGAGGGCGTGCTGCGCGCGGCCCCGGCCATGAAGCCGTCCAAGCGGCGGGACGCCCTGATCGAACATGCCGAGGCCGCCCGGATCTCCCGCCAGCTCGTCACCCTGCGTGCCGATGCGCCGCTGCCGCTGCCCATCGCGGCCCTGGCTTCGCGCGAGCCCGATCGCGCGACGCTCGCGGCCTGGCTGACAACGCAGGGGTTTCGCTCCACCCTCCAGCGCCTTGGCCTGGATGCGCCCGCCCCGTCGCCGGCTGCCCCATCGCCGACCACCTCGTCGCCGGCTGCCGGCGCATCGCCAGTCGCGGCCGCACCCGCCGCCGCCGCCCAGGGCCAGCTTTTCGCGGCGCCGGACGGCGCGCCCGCCGCCCCGGCCTCCGGCTTCGGACCCTATGAATGCGTCACCTCGGCCGCAGCCCTGGCCGGCTGGATTGCCGAAGCGACCGAAGCCGGCATCGTGGCCTTGGACACCGAGACCGACAGCCTGGACGCCATGCGCGCCAATCTGGTCGGCTTCTCCCTGGCCACCGCGCCGGGGCGGGCCTGCTACGTGCCCTTGCGCCACAGCGCGGGCGAGCAGATACCGCTCGCCGAGGCTTTGTCCCTGCTCGCCCCGCTGCTCGCCGATCCCGCCGTGCTGAAGGTCCTGCAGAACGCCAAATACGACATGATGGTCCTCGGCCGCGCCGGCGCGCCGCCGATCGCCCCGATCGACGACACCATGCTGATCTCCTACGCCCAGGAGGCCGGGCTGCACGGCCACGGCATGGACGAGCTTTCGGCGCTGCATCTCGGCCACACGCCGATCTCCTTCGACAGCGTCACCGGCACCGGCCGCGGCCGGGTGCCCTTCTCCGAGGTGCCGCTCGATCGCGCCACCGCCTATGCCGCCGAGGATGCCGACATCACGCTGCGCCTCTGGCACGCGCTGCGCCCGCGGCTGCGCGCCAGCCAGTCGCTGGCCCTCTATGAGCAGATCGACCGCCGGCTGGTCGGCGTCCTGCTCGACATGGAGCGCGCCGGGGTGAAGGTCGATGCGGCCGATCTGCGCGCCATGAGTGTGGATTTCGCCGCCCGCATGGCGGTGATGGAGACCGACATCCACCGCCTCGCTGGCGAGAGCTTCAACCTCGGCTCCGCCAAGCAGCTGGGCGAAGTCCTGTTCGACCGCATGGGTCTGCCAGGCGGCAAGCGGATGAAGACCGGCGCCTGGGGCACCGATGCCTCGGTCCTGCAGGCGCTGGCCGAGCAGGGCCACGAACTGCCCGCCCGCGTGCTGGAATGGCGGCAGCTCGCCAAGCTCAAATCCACCTACGCCGATGCGCTGGTCGGCCAGATCAACCCCGAGACCGGGCGCGTGCACACCAGCTTCGCCATGGCCATCGCCAGCACCGGCCGGCTGTCATCGACCGACCCGAACCTGCAGAACATTCCGATCCGCACGGAGGAGGGCAGCCGCATCCGGCGCACCTTCATCGCCGAGCCGGGCCATGTGCTGGTCAGCGCCGATTACTCGCAGATCGAGCTGCGGCTGCTCGCCCATGTCGCCGACATCGCGGCCCTGAAGGAGAGCTTCGCCCGCGGCGAGGACATCCACGCCCGCACCGCCAGCGAGGTCTTCGGCGTGCCGATGCAGGGGATGGACCCGATGACGCGCCGGCGGGCGAAGGCGATCAATTTCGGCATCATCTACGGCATCAGCGCCTTCGGCCTGGCCCGCCAGCTGCAGATCGAGCCCGCCGAGGCGCGCGCCTATATCGACGCCTATTTCGCCCGCTACCCGGCCATCCGCACCTACATGAACCAGGCCCGCGAGCAGGCGCGCAGCCTGGGCTACGTGCTCACCCCGCTCGGCCGGCGCTGCTGGATCGCGGGCATCGCCGACAAGAACCCGGCGCGCCGCGGCTATGCCGAGCGGCAGGCGATCAACGCGCCGCTGCAGGGCGGGGCGGCCGACATCATCAAGCGCGCCATGGTCCGCCTGCCCCATGCGATGGCGCAGGCCGGCCTCACGGCCCGCATGCTGCTTCAGGTGCATGACGAATTGCTGTTCGAGGCGCCGGAGAGCGAGGCCGAGGCCACCGCCGCGATCGCGCGGACCGTCATGCAGGGCGCCGCCGCGCTGTCCGTGCCGCTGGTGGTGGAGACCGGCGGCGGCCCCAACTGGGCGGCCGCCCACTGAACGATTTCGGCCGGACCGTGAACCGGTCCGGCCGATCATCCTGCCGATGCGTGGCCGCTCAGCCGTGCCGCGCGCGCCGCCGCGCCAGCAGGCCGAGCCCGACCAGCCCGGCGCCCATCAGCGCCGCGCTCGCCGGCTCCGGAATTGGCGGCACCGTCCCGCCATTGGCGATGAAGACCTGCTCGTAACCATTGTCGAGCGAGGAGAGCTCGAGATTGATGTGCATCGTGTCGTAGCACTCGTTGACCGACCCGACGAGCACGCATGGGTTGTTGATCAGGTTGTCGAGCTCGATGTTGTAGGCGGCGAAGGCGGCCTGGTTGGCACCCAGATTCTGGTTGATCGTCTGATGTCCGGCCGGGTCGGTGCTCTTGCACGAGCCATAATGCAGGAAGGTCGAGCCGTTCACGCAGATATCGCCATGCACATAGGTCCAGCGCGGATCGAGGTTGGAAAGGTTGTCGTTCGTGACAACGCTCGGGTCCGGGGCGCCATTCGCGATGGAGTTGGCCAGTCCCACCCCGCCATCGAACGGGCTGCCGGCGAGGTAGAAATCTTTCTCGGCGCGCCCGTTGCTCGAGGTCAGCGACAGCTTGCCCCACATCAGCAGATCGGTGCCGGAGAGCACGTCGGACGTGCCGGTCTCGTTGAGGTTGAAGTAGAACACCGCCGCTCCCCCACTGAGCGTGGATTTGAGCGTGCCCAGCTTGGCGTCCCACGTGCTCGTGGTTCCTCCCGCGCCCGTGTTGTCGCCGGTGAATTGCGGCGTGAATCCGCCCGGATCCGGCGCCGTGCAGGTCGCGCAGCTGCCCATCTGGAAGTAGGGTGGATTGGCCCCGGTGGAGGCCGCGTAGGGCGCGTCCATCGGCGTCGTGCCGTCATTGGCGAAGGTCCCGCCTGCTCCGGTCATGACGACGACGTCATTGCGGATCTGCCCGGGCGAGGAGCCGACATAGTACGCGTTCCCCAGAATAGTCGACGCCCAGCCCAGCGAGACGATGTTGAAATCGCCGTACGTCAAGGAATACGGCGCCAGGTTGGGGTCGTTCACGTCGATCGGCCCGGCCGTCGCCGGCCGCACCGGCAGTCCGACGGCACCAGCCAGAACCACGGCCAAGCCGAACACCCTCCAGGATGCGCGCATCACCCTTCTCCCATCGCTTGCCACGCTCGGCGCGGCGCATGAGCGAAGAAGCAAAAGGCGTGCCATCACGCCCGCTCCGGCAACGCCCTGATCTTGCAGGATCGCGAGCCGGCCGGCCCGCGCGGCCTGCCCAAACATGACAAAATTGTAAAATCTCCCGACGGGTACGGGCGCCCCGCCGCCGCCGGATGGCCGCCTTGACCGGATTTTGCATCAAAATATCTCCCATCCGCCGTGATTGATCGATTCCGGCATGTCCGCCACAACCATGCGGACGTCCCGGCGCAAAATCACGGCGCGGGCCGGCCGATGCATACAGGGAGATGTAAAATTTCCCGACACACCCCCCGACGGCGCCGCCCTCCTGATCGATCTCGCTGCCTGATCGCGCTACATCTGGGGCAGCATGCTCCGATCCCCACACCCCGCCCCGCGCCCCCGGGAAGTTCCATGAACTCGATCTTTCGTGGCTCGCT